>CALGVF010000285.1 GCA_937920115.1 uncultured Clostridia bacterium | reverse complement strand
TCTCCGCAAAAGCAAAGGACGGCGTTTTTCTGTCTGCCGGTAAAGTTACATAAACACTCTTACCGTCAGGTCGTGCCATTGGTTTTGCCTGAGCATTCCGTCCCGTTCTTTCCGGTAAGATTTCGCCTCTTTATAATCTATCGTAAACTCCCACACAAGCCTTTTCATATCGTCGGATTTGTCCGCAAGGTCGAAATTCATATACCAGTTGAAACAAGTTTCCGTAACGGGAACAATCGTGCCGACGAACTGACAGATTACGTCTCTGTCGATACGATGGTCTGTAAAATCCATTTTCGCCAGCAGAAAATCTTCTACCTTTTTCGCCGGATCTTCCGGATTACCGTTCGGCACCATTCCCGCATCCAGCACCCGCCGTTTGCTCAGCAAATCGAGTTTTTCTTTCTCTATCTCGCTTTTGAACTCGAAATACGATTCCCGCGTTATCTCGTCCTCCAGCCTCATACGGGTAAGTTTTTTCAGTTTCTCGTCCAGCCTTGCAAGTTGTTCCGTCACCTGATCTTTCACGGTTTCGGCTTCGCGATATTCCATAAACACGCCGACCTGATATAACGACGCTCAAAAGTAAAGGTAAGTTCCGCAAAAACGACTAAAAATTGAAAAACAGCAAAAACGGCGTTTTTTGCGGACGTTACTTTTGCAAACTTCCACACCGTTCTTTTAATAGCGCAAAAATGGCGTAAAACACCCGGAGGTCGACCGTTTTTGCAAAACTAACGTCCACCCCTCGTTTTTAAACTTCCGCTACTTTTGTCCCGTATTCCTATCTTTTTAGTGTTTCAGCAGGCTCGGTGTCAAATTTATATCGTCTGCCGCTATCTTTTCTATGCCGAGTTTTCTTACCACGTCTTGCCCGTACATCAATTTAAATACAGAATACGGGCTTTTATCGTTCAACCTTTTTCGTCCATACGAATTTATATGGCTCATCAGTAAATTGATATCCGCTTGTGTATAATTTTCAAGGCTTTCGCCTCTCGGTATTACACGACGAATAAATTCGTGATTTACTTCTATGCTTCCTTTTTGATCCGGTCGGTTCTGGTCGCAATAAAAAACTTTCGTTCTGAACTCGCCGTTCTCGTCCACTTCAAGCCTTAACGGATTCGAAAATTCCGTTCCGTTATCCGTCAGGATTACGGGAAACATTTTGACGAATATTTCTCTTCCCAAGTGTCGATACAATCTTGTAAATGCGTCTATTACACTTTTAGAGGTATTTGAATTACGCAATATCGCAAGCATAAATCCGCTTTCCACGAAATGCAACGTCAGTAGCACTTTCCCGCCGATTCCGCCTTTTACCGTATCCATTTGTACTACCGAAACAGGATTTTCCGCTATGTATTTCAGATAATCCTCATACGTCCTTCCTTCTCGGCAATGAGCGTCGATTTTATGTTCTACCTTTTTCCGACGCGCTCTATACCGAACTTTTCTCGGCAAATCTATATTTTTCAATTCAAACAGACCGCCGTCTATATAATTGTATATCGTTTTCTCGCTGACGCTTAATTCGTCTTTATGCACCGAGCAAACGTGATGCACCGATTGCCCTTGTAAGATAGGTTTTGTAATAATTCGTTCTATCTCTATAGCTTCCTTTGCGTGGATATAAAAGCCTTTCCGTCTTTCGGATAAGTTACTTTTATACTCATTCTGCGCCGTTGCAGGGCGATAAAATTTCTTCCTGTAATGACATCCGCGCGTTTTTGAACAGCCGTTACAACAGTACGGAGATCTTACAAGCCTTTCGCATACTTGCTCCTCATATTCATTGCAATACTTGTTACATTTTTCGCATTTATAACAGAATTCCATACAGTATTTTGCACCGCATACCTTGGATTTCAAACACTGATCCGATTTCTTACACTGATTGAATGGTCGCCCACCGCAACCCGTTTCACGAATTTCCAAATGCTTTTTTATTTCTTTGGATATCGTCGTCGGATCTCGTTTTAGTTCCTTTGCTATCTTTCGGATACTTTTGTTTGCTTTTAGCAAAGCATAGATTTCTACTCTTTCCGATAATGTTAAATGTTTGTATTTTGCCATTGATTTCTCCTCTTTGGTTCATACGGGACATCTTCTATTATCTCAAATCTTAATCTTTTTGTAAATCTTACTTCGACTACCTTACTTTTCCTTTCTATATATGGACGTTACCTTTACAATTAAGGAAAAGCCGCCTTAAATTTTTCAATTACACAGATACTTGTTCCCGTGGACATCTGCTATAATTTTATTTTCTCGTTACATTTTGAAAAGTCGGTTTCCGACTTGTTCCGAATACCTTTGTCCAAATAGTTTGGACAAAGCTTATCCTGCTTAGGCATTGTTTTATAACAATAATTATTTAAACGTTCTTTATTTCGCATTTTTTATATTTGACTAAATTTGCGAAATGAGATATAATATTCTCAGAGGTGGCGATATGAAACTCATAGAAAGAAAATCGTATTTAAATCAACTTATAAACGTTATGAACACCCCGGATATAAAAGTTATTACAGGCGTGCGCCGCTGCGGGAAATCGAAACTTATGGACGCTTTTATTTCTTACGTTCAGGAACAATCCGCAGACAATAACGTTATTCGTATAAAATTAAATTTAAAAGAATTCGAATCCCTTAAAATCGGAGACAATCTATATAAATACGTAGACGCTCGTTATACAGCGGAAAAACAAAACTTTTTGT
>CALGVF010000284.1 GCA_937920115.1 uncultured Clostridia bacterium | reverse complement strand
AAAAGTATCGTATCGTACCCCCAACTTTTCGCCTTTTTAAAGTAATCTCTTATAAACGCAAGACTTTCTTTCTGTCTCGCCAAATCGAGTTGCAAACAGACCACAGAGCGTTCCTCCCGTACAGTCTTACCGTAATAACGCAATTTACCTTTCTTCGGGTTTTCACCCGAAGAAAGGCTTGCTATAAGCCGATTATTCGGCTATTTTATGTGTAATTAAGTTGGTTACGTAGAAGTGTCCCTGACCTTCGCCGACGTACCTTTCGTTGAGTTCCCATTGATTGAAAACCGTCGCTATGGTATTTCCTTCGTGTTCCGCTTCAAGCCACGTTGCGGCGTCGCCGCCTTGTACTGTCACGCTGCAAGAAATCTTCCAACCGTTTTCCGTTCTTCTGAGAGTGATTTCGGCTTTTTGTCCGCGAGTTACATACACGCCCCAACCCGTGAGGAAGAGTTCCTGATCGCTCCATGCAACGAAACTAATAATATCGTAACCTTCAAGCGAAATATCGCTGAAACTCATTTTTACATAACTATCGGCTGTCGTTCCGTTTTCGTGAGTATAAACGTAAAGGCTTTCGTAACCGTCGGGTACTTCCGCCGTCTCGTCTTTTACTCCGCCCGCGAAAATCGACTTATCTATACTTCCGTAAGAATTGTCGGGCGTTCCGCGAAGTTCGGTAACGTATATTTTCTGAACGCTCTCGTCGGACGGCTGAGAGTATCCCCAAGTAATTATTTCATTGAGGAAGTTATTGCTCGTAGTCGCCTGATAATACACGTCTCCCTGATAGAGATTGCTTACCGTTACGGTCCATACGCCGCTCTCTTTCGTCATTTTGATTTCGAGCCACATTCCGCGTTTGTCTGCCATTGCCGTCCAATCGGACTTAAACAAATAGTAACCGTTAAGCATAATTCCTACGCGAACTTCGGAATATTTACCGATATTTATAGCCGCCATGTCGGGATCTTTCGCCGCGTAAACGGTGTCGTAGCCCATAGGAGCGACTACGTCGGTAGCAACGCCGAGGTTTTTATCCTCGCGGAGCGGACAACCCATAAGAGTTCCCGTTGCCGCCGATGGAGCGTAATTTTCGTCGAGTACTCCTCTTAATTCGGTAGTCCAAAGCGTATACGCCTCTTCCGAGCCTTCCTGACGAGAACCCATTACGTTGTAGAACATATTTGCAACCGTTTCGCCTTTAAGAGTAACTTCGTAAGTCTTTTCGCCGTTGTTGATAACCGTAAGTTTATATTCGGCGGTCGCCGTTTTTTCAACGCTGAATTTAACCCAACTGTCAAATATACCCGAGTATACCCAATCGGAGCCGTTCGCGAATATGAAAAAGTGGTTGCTCTTTATCATGACTTCGAGTTTTTTGTATTTCGCGATATTCAAATCTGAAACGGAATTCGCTCCGAAATTTTCGCCGTCCGCCCAGACGTATTTGTAAACTTTTTCAAATCCGTCGGGAAGGGTCTCTTCGGTATCTTCCGACATAGCGAGTTTTCCGTTTACGACCTTTTCGTCTCTGATAAACTTGCTTCCCGTCGCTTCGCCCCAAAGGGTTACCGCTACGAACGAGCAATCGGAAGTTATTTCGACGTCGGTATCTTCGTTCCATTTAACGAACTTATATTCCGTGCCTTTTACTACTTCCGTTTCTGCGTTTTCGAGTTGCTCCGCGGTAAGTTTTTCGTGAACTTTGACCTTAGCGGTATATTTCACCTCGTCGCCGAGCAGGAATTTTACGTCGTAATTGTTGAGCGTAAGTCCCGTAACGTTTATGGTAACGTCCGACTTAACGTTCGCGAAAGAGTAATAACCGTCTTCGTCCGCCTCCAAAGTTTCGGGAGCCTTATCGCCGTAAGCGTAAGTAACCGTTATAGCCGATTTGTTATAATCGCTTGCAAGCGTAATGGCGAATTTCACGTTAGTCGCCGAATAAGCGTAATGAGTGAGAGTTTGTACGCCGAGTCCTTCTTCGACGTCCGCGGTATAGGTAATGGCGTAAGTGATTTCTTTCGCCTCGGCGATAACCTCAACGTAGCAATACTCGGTTACGTTGGAAATAGTCCATTTGCCGTCGGCGTTTTTGGCAATTTCGACCTCGTTTACCTTTACGGTAACTTCGCCGTCCAAAACGTAGCCCTCTTTCGCCGAAACTTCAAACGTATAATCTTCGCCGGATTTTACTTCCGCGGTCTCGGGAAGAACGATGTTTTCGTTCTCGGTCGTAAAGTCGATTTTGTATTTCTTCGTTCCGTTCGCTTTCGCGTCTACGGTAAGCGAACCTTTTACCGCTTTTACGGTATAAACGCCGTTACTTTCGGTACAATCTACAACTTTTCCGTCAACCGTGGCGGTAACGGTCAAATCGCTGTATCCGTCGGCAAGCGTAACCGTGAAAGTATAATCTTCTCCGTACAAAACGCTGTTTTCGCCGTTTACGGTAACGCCGTTGCCTGCGGTTTTAGTAACCATAAGGCTCTTTTTCGTAAGTCCCGTAATCGTTATCACAACGTCGCCGTCGATATTGTCAATCGAGGTGAAATTGCCGATTCCGCTCGAAATCGCCGCTTCTTTGCCGCCTATTGTAGCCGTAACTACGGGAGTTCCCTCGTAACCCTCTTTAACGCCGACGGAGAACGTAAGAACTCCGTTTTTAGCGACGGTCTTGTCGAGACCCGATACGGTCGCTCCCTCGCACGCGTTTACGGTTACGGTAAATACGGAAGCCGTTTTGGTAACGCCCGAAACGTTGACGACGACTTCTCCCCCGACCTTTTCGATCGTATAGGAACCGTTATCCCCTTTCTTCGCTTCCGCGGCGTTGCCGCCTACGGTCGCTTCGACCCTCGGTTCGCCCTCGTAGCCGTCCGTAACGGTCACGGTAAACGACAGGTTTTCGTTTTCCTTAACCTCTGTCGGACAATCGACCGTCACGCCCTCGCAGGCGTTCACGGTCACGGAGTATTTCTTCGTCGCGGAATTGTCTCCGCCGCTCGTACACGCGGCGAAACATACCAAGCACAAAGAAAATACGATAGCCAACGCGGATAAAATCCGACTGCTTCTTTTCATCTTCTTCATCTTTTTCTCCTTATTTTATTGAAGATTTTTTATAAACTACCCCCAAACGCACAGGTATTTCAACCTGCGACGAACTCGGGGAGAGTTTTCTCCGAAAGTTTCCACACGTTTTTATCGAACGTAGTAAACGCCCTGTACAACGCGTCCTGTCTCGTTGCGGAAATGTAGGAATTTTTTATCGTTATTCCAACCGAAGAGGGGGCTTTTTCCCACTTCGTACCGCCTTCGACGTATACTATTACATTTGTGAATTCGCTTGTTCCCAAGCCCCAATTCAGATAGTCTTCCCTTACTATGCAGTTGAAGTTCGAACCGAACGTCGAACCGTCGCTTCTACGAAGATACGCGAATACGTTTTCCATACTTCCGCCGTAGACCGTTTTGAAAAGTCCCGAACCGTCTACGTCGTATATCGCTTCGATATTAACGTTCGTGAGTTTGGTCTCGTACAACGGGTCGCCCCATTGATAATTACCGGGGTGCATACGCATCGAATCGCCTATGACCGCGCAATCGCTTTTCGTGAAACGGATATTCTTAAAGGCTATGTTTTTGAGTCTCATTCCGAATACGTCCGTTCCGAAAAGTCCTTGGAAAGCGTCTCTCGTCGGGTCGGAATACCGCTTATCTCTCCACTCGGTAATATTTTTCACGGTGTGGAAGTTTCCGTTGACTTCCGCGCTGAATATCGGGAAATCTTTGCCGAAATCGTAGGTCACGCCAATAAAATCGATATCGTTTTCGAGATAGTATCTGTCATCGTGCTTTTCGTCTTCCTTAAACATATCGAGCCACTCGTAAGGCGTGGTTATCGCGGCGGTGTATACGTCGGCGGTAATGTAAGTATTCACGCCCGCTCCCGACACGATTATTTCCGTCGTACCTACCGAAACAGGGGTAATTACTCCGCTTTCCGATACGGTCGCCACGCTCTCGTCGAGACTCTCGAACGCAATCGCCTCTCCCGTCTCTCTGTCGCCGTTTCCGTCGGACAGATAAACTTTCGCGTTTATCGTCTTCGGGGTTTCCGTTCCCACCGCGGTGAGATATTCCGTTTTATCCGTAAGGATATAGTACTCGCTCGTATCAGCCGCCGTAACGGTGACAAGGCAAGTCGCTTTCGACCCTTCCGCTTCCGCGGTTATCGTAGCCGTACCCTCTTTTTTGGCGATTACTCTGCCCGTCGAACTGACCGCGGCGACTTTATCGTCGCTCGAAGTCCAACGCACCGAACGGACGGGAGTAACCGTGGCGGTAAGATTGAAAACCTCGTCCGCTTTCACGGTTTTAGCCGTTTCGCTGAGTTTTACGGTAACGTTTACCTTTTCGCTTTCGCTCGTCGGCGTGGAAACCGATTCCGAAACGCTTTCGCTCGTCGGAGTCGATACCGATTCGCCGTCGCCGCTCGTTCCGTCGCCTTTCTTTTTACAAGCGACCGTTCCGAAACAGACCGCAAGCAAGATAGTCAACGCGATTAACGAATATATAAATCTCTTCATAGTTCCTCCTTAACCGTAAATCTGACTCTTCCAACCTTCGAGTTTGGAAAGCATGTTGTTCGCGCCTTCCCTCGTTCCGAGAATGTTGAATTTAGCCGTATACGTTTCCATATCCTTGTAATACTCTTCTTTTTTCTCTTGCGTGAGATAGTCCATATAATACTCGAACATAAAGTATATGGGAGAAAGTTTTTCTCTCTTCAATCTCGCGTAGAGAACTTCGTATCTCTCGGGGTCGCTCGTCTTTATGGTTTCGAGTTTCGCAAGACCTCTGTCGATAATGTCGAGCATTTCCTGTACGACGGGACGAGTCCAATACGCCGGCAAGGTCGTATCGGAGAAAATTCTGCCCGTAAACGACATATTTTCGTTGAGCCATTTATATCTCGCGCGAATGAACTCGTAATACTCTTTCATTTCGTCCGAAGCCGCTCCGTAATAATGCTCGATGAAGTCGTCTGCGAGTTCGTTGTAGTCGTAGTCTCTTCTGTACATCATTTTCGACATCGTGTAGAGTTTGAGTTGTTCGAGCATGGGAAGGTTTGAGTCGGCGGTGTTCTGATCCATAACGTAGACCGCGCCGAGGTCGGCGAGCGTTCTGTAATGTTCGCCCGAAATCGCGAAGTTGTTATTGGTCGCGAAATAACTCGTCGCCGCCGTGCTGTAAGTCCAGAATACGAGTCCGTCTTCAACGCCCGCCTGTTTGAAAATCTCAGCCCAACCTTTCATATTCTTGTAATAAGCCGCGTTTTCCTCGCTCGTTAAATACTGCGAGAAGTCGGTATAAACGGGAGCGATCATTACCTTTACGTTCTGTCTTACCGAAAAATCTTTCCACACGGGAGTCCACTTGCCCGTAGCCTCGTCGTATTTTGCGGGAGGTTCTTCGGAAGTCTGATAAGCAAAGAACACAAAGGAAATTTCCCTGTCGGGATAATTTTCCGCTATCCACGGTTCGAGTTCTTCGGCGACTTTGTTCGTAAAGTTGAGTTCCTGTCCGCCGTAGCCGCCCATGAGTTCGCGTTCTTTAACGCAGTTGTCGCAACCGCACATGAACTTATCGTCCTCGTGACCTATCATTACGTAAAATCCGTTCGGATTTTGGTTTATATACGATTTTATCGACTCTTCCATAGCCGCCCGCATTTCCGCGTTGGAATAGCAGACCTGCGTACCCGATTCCGAATACCACTCGGGGTGAGCGTCGTAGTATCTGTCTTTCGGCAGGAAGGTGGAAACGGTCGTATGGGCGAAAGTTATCCACTCGCCGAGACCGAACCAAGACCAAAGCCTCATTCTCTTCGTGTATACGTCGCTCGCGTCGAACGCTTCGGCGAGTATTTTACGCCTGTCGAGAACGGGAATGAACATTATATTGTAGTCGAGAAGGGCGACCGTGTTCTTTTTCTCGTAAGCGAGTTCGTCCGTGGCGTACACTTCGAGACCGATTTCGTATTTGAGGAAATCGTAGACCGCCGAAAGAGAACCGTTGCTGTTTTTAGCCGCGATTACGAGGGTGTTGCCAAACCTCTTCATAAAGTAGCCCGTATCGCCCATTTCTTTTGTAATCGTGAGGTCGGAACCCTTGAATATCGTCGTCTGACCTATTGAAATATACTTAGCCGTCTCGTCGAAGTCCAACCCCGAATCGGAGACTACGGGAATAGTTACCCCCGTAGAATCCTTGATAAAATTCTGAGCCTCGGTCGCCGCGAAAGAGATTATCGCGTCGGCGTTTTCGGGAACGACTATTTTGTAGTCGCTCTTGCCGTTTTCGACTATGTTTACTCCCGCGGTCGCAATGCTTTCGGGAAGCATGGCGTCGGCTTTTTCGTAGTTTATTACGGTTTCGTTTCTGACGGGTTCGTTGCCGCTCGTCGATTCGGAACCGCTGTCGCTGCCGCTGTCCCCGTTCTTTTTGCACGAAGCCGCCGTAGTTGCAATCGCGATAACCGCTAAAAACGCAGCCGCCGCTCTTGTAAATTTACTTTTCTTCATATTATTTTCTCCCGATTATTCTACGCTGACTCTGAACGTGTACGTACTCATGTTTCCGTTCTCGTCCGTAACTTGGTAGTAAACGATATATTCGCCCGCGCCCGTCAGTTTAACGTTGCCGTCGCTTATAGTATGCATAACGCCGTCGGGCGTACAGACGTAAATCGTAACGGTCGCTTTCGTCACGTCGCCGTTGTCCTTAATCGTATAGGACGGAAGACTTATCGTATCTCCGCTTCTTATCGCCGAAGGAATGCTGCCGTCGAATTCGAGTTCGGGTTTAACGGTGTCGTAGCAATACACGAAACGCGTGACTTTTGCAAGACCGCCCATATCTTCCGCTTCGACCGAATATATTATCTGATATACTCCGTACTGATTTACGGTAAACGACTGAGGCTCGCTTGCGTCTTTATTGTAGAGTATCGTTTCTTTACCGCAGGTTACCGTCACTTTGACCTTGCCGCATACGCTCAACGCGTCGTAAGCGGATGCGGTCGGAAGATTAACGGTGGCTCCCATTGCATAATTTCCCGAAACGTAACCGTTTACGGTTATTATCGGCTGAATGAAATCGTAACTCGTATCGTTTATAATCTGATTCGCGAATTGCAGAAGAACTATCTGATTTTCGGTCGCTCCCGTCGCCTCGAAAGAAGCGTAAACGAAGCCCGAACCGAAACCGTCGAACGGTCTGCCGCTATCGCATTTCGTTATTTCGCCTAAGGAATATCCGTAGGAATCTACGAAACGCTTGTTCTCGTAGTCGTAAACTATCGAGAAGTTGCCGTTCGGCTCGACGGTGAACGCCGCTCTTTCGCCGCCCGCTACTCTCGCCCAATATACCGACGAGATGTTTTCTATCAAAACGGTAAGCGTCGTAGCGGAATTTTCAGAATCTCTGAGAGTTACTTTGAACGTATCGAAGCCCTTTGCGAACTTTTCGCCCTTTATGACGAAGTAGAATTTCGCGTATCTCGCGTCGATTTTACGAGCGAACGCGATCGTTCCGCTGCCGCCCGTCGGAATACCGAAGGCAAGACCTTCCGCTCCGCAAGTCGGGTCTGCGTCGCCGCCCGCAATAAAGTAGTTCTTCATAAAGCCCGAATAACCTATCATCGGGTCGACAACTCCTACTTCCGTCTCGTAAACGCTTATGCAGTCGTCCGATTTCTTAAATACGTATTTTACGGTAACGGTCTTACCCGCAAGCGATTCGTCGGGGGTGAAAATTCCGTCTGCAACGTCAAGTTTCACGCCGTCTGCGTACACCTCGACTTCCGATTTAATCTCTTCGCTGCCGCTCGCTGCGTATACTCTCGCCGAATATTTGCCGAGGTCGTAACTTTCGTTTATAAAGAACTCGGGAGGCAAGGTTATTTCGTCTTCGTCTATAACGGGCTTGTCGCTTCTCGTAACCATTATCGTTTTAGTTACGTTGGCAGGAGTTCCCACATAGTCGGTAACGTTATATTTCACGAGATAACGCCCCTCTTTAAGACAGCGGAACGTTCCGTATTCCACGGCTACTTCGTCGCCGTTGCAAGTTACCGTAACGTTCGTTTTATAACCGCCCGCGCCGCCCGAAACGTCAACTTCGGGCAAGGTTATCTTCTTGCCGTAATCTGCGGAAGAAGGCAACTCGCTTACAAAACCGACCTTGATTTTGTCGAGTTCGGCTCTCGCCTCGACTTCGACTTTCTTCACGCTTTCGTTGCCGTAATAATCCTTGGCTTTATACACTATCGTATAAATCCCTTCGGCGTCGGGCGTAAACTTGCCGTTCGTTACGGCTATCTGCGTTTTGCCGAAGTAGACTTCGGGGTCGGAAACGCTAGCGCCCGTATAAGCGTCTTTCGCCGTAAACGGGAAAATTTCGTAGGGTTTATTGACTAAGGCGTAAGGAACTTCGCCGCCGCTCGGCAAATCGACCGTAATAGTCGGGGCTTCCGTATCTTCGACGTACTTTTCGTCCAGAACGTCCCCGTCAACGTTTAAAAGTCCGATTTTTGCCGTTCCGCTAAGTCCCGCGGCGTAAATACGCATATATACTTCGCCGTTCGTGAAGCCTCTCCACGGATTCTGCCCCGCGCTCATCGTCTCGTCCGTCGTATTGTAATCTCTTACGAGCCACGGAACCACGCTGTTGTCTTCCGAAGTCAGGTGGTCGGGCTTAGAATAAAGCGAACACTTTTCGTAGTCGAAGTAGAACCTTATTATCGACTCGTCGAATTTCATACCGTTGAGCGATTGCAGGAAGGTACCGTTGCCGATAAAGCCGCCGTCGTCGTGGCTCTGAGCGTCGTGAACTTCCATTCCCGAGTTGCGGTAGTTGTAATAATATCCTACCCAAGTCTGACCCGTCGCTTTCGTTCTTATTCTGTTTTTATTTCTGTCGTAGTCCTGATATTTGACTCTTATGCTTATGAAGTTGGAAGAATCGTGGGCGTCTACGAATTCTATAAACAAGCCCGTCATATCCTTTTGTCCGCTCTTCGACGGCTGAATGACCATTTCGAGAAGCGGAACGTTCTGAGTTTTGTCTTCGAGGGTTTCGTCGAATTTATTGTCCGCAAGGTTTATGAGTTTGTTGTAAACAAGCGGAATTTCGCTAACCTCCAAGGTCTGTCCGAGACGGGAATTGTCGTAGGCGAGTTCGCCAAATTCCGCTTTCGTTCCCGTAAACAGATTCGTATACGGTTCGCTTACCGTAAATTCGATTTCTCTCGAACCGCCCTCCCACGTTTCTACGAGCGTATATACGCCGAGTTCGTCGAGGTAGGCGTCCTGAGCCGAAGCCGTTTTGCCCGAGGGGAATTTCACCGTAGAAGTCGCCGTGAGTTCTCTGCCGCCGAGGTATACTTTCGTAGGCTCTAAACTGAGTCTCGAACCGTAGTCCAAAACGTCAAGCGATGCGACTTTTTCGTCGGAAACGACTCCCGCTACGGAAGCCGAAACTTCCACGTTTATTTCTTCTTTTACGAAATCGCCGTAGACGGGGGCGGAATAAGTTATCGTATAACTACCCGCTTCGTCGAAGGAGAAATATTTGCCGCCTTCGATATTTTCAAAGCCTTCTGCCGCCGTTCCGTTTTTATAAACGGTCACAACCGCGTCCGCGGGCAACGCCGAAACGCCGAGCGAGCAATTCGCTTTCGCCTCGGGAAGGTAAACTTTTGAATGTAAACCTACCGTTTCGGGAATTTCGAGTTTTTCCGCGTAGTCGAAACTATTCGTTACGTTCTCGCGGTCGATAGCCTCGATAAGGCAATACTGCGAGGCTTCGTTTTCGCCGTCCTTATAGGAATAATACGCGTAGTAATTGCCCGCTTTTTCGGGAGTGAACTCGTATTTTCCGTCGTTTACCGCCCCGCCGTTTTCGTCGTATACGTTGACGGTCGCGGTCGCGTCGATTTTGCCTTCGAGTACGTTCTCGACGGTCGCTTTCGGGAGGGCGTATTTTTCGCCGACTATCGCCTTTGTTTTAACGGCTACGTTTACTCTCAACGCGTTTTTGATCTCGCGTGAATCGAAAGAAATTCCGCCGAAAGTATAGACTAAAAGTTCGCCTTTGCCCGCCGACTTGATTTCGTCGAACGCGATTTCCACGGTATAATTGTCGAACGAAGAAAGTTCGTGGTCGAATTTTTTGCCGTCGTTGTATTTCTCGCCGAAATTCCAAACGGTCTTATACGACTCGTTCTCGCCGTGAACGGAAACTATTTTCGTAGTCGGGTCGAATTTAACGCTTACCGCTCCCGACGAGAAGAACGTATAAATTCCCTCGGCGTTGCTTTCAGAAGTATAGCCGTAAGCCTTGTTGTCCTTGTAGTACGCAACGCCCGCTTTGTCTCCGCCGACGGAAACGTTGCAGTAAGAGGTCGAACCCTCGGAAATTTCAACGGCGAATACCTGTTTGGTCGCCGTATCGGTAAAACGCAGAGAGTATCTGCGAAGTTCCGTCTGTCCGAGCGAAGAAGTCGCTTTCATTTCGGTCTCGAAAACGCCGCTTAAAGATCCTTTGAAAGAAGCCGTCGCACCGTTGTCGTAACCGTAAAGGAGCAGTCCTTTTTTCGCCGAGCCGCTTTCCGATACGTAAGTTTTATATTTGAGCGGAGTCGTTTCGGTATACTCGAACGCGTCGCCGGGTTTCTTGCCCGAATCTGCGGCGAAAGCGACCATTCCTACGACGGAAGCCGCCACGCAGAGGGCGAGCGAGCATATCGACAGCCACAATTTTTTCTTTTTCATTATTCCTTGATTCCTCCTTCGGTCAGGTTGCCCATTATTTTGTTTCTGAAAATTACGAATATTATGAATATCGGAACGAATACCACCACGCCCGCTGCGATTTTAGCGGTAGGCGTCGCGAATTCGCTCGTGTTTACGTTCATAAACGCGAACAGCCCGAGAGCGAGCGTCGGCATATTCTTCAAAAACAACAAAGGCGTCTGATAATCGTTCCAGAACGATATAAAGAATAACAGAAATATCGTAAGGAACAGTTTTATCGCGAGCGGCAGCATTATCCTGAAATAAACGGTAAAATGCGACGCTCCATCTATAAACGCCGACTCGGCATATCCCCACGACATGCTCGCGAAAAAGGCGTAAAAGATAAGGTAGTACATATTGTTGAAACTGAATTTCAGCACGAACATTCCGTAGAGATGATTTACGAGTTTCAACTTGTACGCAAGTTCGAGCGTTGCGGGCAGACTGCCGACGATGGGAAGTATCAGCGAGACGATGACCATATTGTGTATGAACGTCGCCGCTTTACTTTTGTATTTCGCCGTGCAGTATGCGACCGTCGCGGTACAGAACGTATTAAATAACGCGCAACCGCCCGCGTAAAGCACGGAATTTAACGCCATAGTCTCGATATAAACAGGGGTCATAACCTTGTTTTTTGAGACCTGAACGACCATTCCGTTTATTACGTTGCTATAATTTTTAAGCGTAAACGGCGACGGAAAGGACAATTTGTCTATATCGTAGCCGTCCATCGTTTTGAACGAGGTCAGAATCGCCCATACGAACAGCAGTATGAGTGCTATCGAGTATATAGACAAAATCACGCACAAAATTATTTCAAAAACCGATTTAGTTCCGAAAATTTTATTTTTTTGTTTTTCCATATTCTCAGTCCTCGCTCGGTCCTACTTTGTTTAATACCCATTTCATTACCATGGTAACGGGTACGACTACGATTGTAACTAATATTCCGTACGCCGCCGCTATCGGGTATCTTGTCGGGTCGTCGCCGTCGTTTCCGCCCGAAGCCACGAGGTTGAACAGGTGGTATCCGAGGGTCTGCGTGTATTCGGGGGCGTTTTTGCTTCCGTAAAAGGAGTGGATAAACGCCTGATTGCTTCCCACCGCCGCGACGGATATTATAATAAGCGAAACGCAGGTCTTGTATATCGCGGGTATAACTATGCTTATAAACGTTCTGAACTCGCCCGCTCCGTCGATAGTTGCCGCTTCCATAACGGAATCGGAAACGTTCGACATCGCGTTGATATACAGTAAGAGATTCCCCGAAAAACCAAGCATAAGGTAAAATACCGTAAGCGGATAAAAAGCGTACTTCCTTTGCAGGAAGAAACTCTCGATAAACTTGCCGCTTTTCTCGTTGATAAGATTCCTCAAAGCGTCCTCGACGAACAATTTGAAAAATATTACGAGAACCATTATGCAGACAACGCTCGGCGCGAATATAAGAACTTTAAAAACTCCGCTTAAAGCGAATTTTTTGTAGATATAATACCCGAACATAACGCAGACGGGCATGACGACGAGAATATCTATCGCGAGGTATTTAAACGAGTTTAAAACCGCCGTTTTGAGAAGCGTTCCCGTCTTCCACGTTCTGAATATCTCCTCGAAGTTGCCGAACGCTATCCACTTCGTGACGACTTTTCCCGTATAGTTCTCGTAAGACTTGAACGCAAGAAGAATCGTATTGAAGTTTACGCCTATATAAAAGATAGCGAATTGCAGAAGCGGCAACGCCAGCATTACCCAGAAAAACACGTTTCCGTTACGCTTCATTGAGTTTAAATCCCGATTATTCTTCATTTTTTACCGTTAAAAATTATTTAATAGGCCAACTGTTTTTGAAGTTGGAGTATATTCCCTCGAAGTAGGTCTGAGCCGAATTGTTCCTCGTGCTTTCCTCGAAGAAATACAGATACGGGTTGATAAGACCGCTCGAAAGAGAGAAGCCGTATTTCGACCATTCGAGAAGGTCGGTACGTTTTTTAGCCTCGTCGCTCGTCGGGTTCCATTCCATCATATCGGTATTCGACGAACGGGTTACCTGATATACGCTTCTTCCGTAATTACTCATAGCCGCGAGGGTCTCTTCGGTAAGTTCGTAATTCATTGCGATAAGCATATCTGTGTCTTTTGAAAATTCGTTCATCGCCTTATCCGAGTAAAGGAATTTCAAAAACTCTTTCGCCATGGGAATCGCGTTTGCGGGGCAATTCGCGTTGATGAACGCTATCGTATTTCTCTCGGAAATCTTAGTGTTCTTCTTGCCTACGTCCGCAAGCGAAGCCTTCGGAAGGGGCATTATAGCGTAATTACGCTCGTCGGAACGCCTGTCTTCTTCGGAGACGAAGTTCGTTCTCGCTTCGCTTTCCCACCAAGTTCCTTCGACCATCATTCCGATATCCTGTCCGTTGGTCTTGTTCTTGTCTTTACCGTTTAAGAAGTATTCCTGCGTGGAACGATAGTCCATCGTCATGGAATCTTTATATCTGTAAGTATTTCCTCTCGCGGGGTTGGTCTCCGTGGTAGTACCCATCATCATTTTGACGAATCTTACCGCGTCGTACAAGCCTTTCGTCGCGTGAAGTTCGTAAGCGGTCTTCGGGGTTATGGTAGTCGCCGAACGAAGTTTCGGGCTTCCGTTTTCAAACACCATTTTTCCGTTAGAATCGAACTCGATAAGGTCGGTAGCCGTACCCTCGAAACTCATATTGAGCATCATCTGCTCGTAGCCCTCGTTGTTAGCCCATACTTCGTTGGCAAGTCCCGTCAAGTAGTCGGTAGAAGTACCGTTCCATATAAACGGAACTACGCCCCTTCTTATCATACAGGTCAAAAGAGCCTGAAAATCGTTATAAGTTGCGGGAAGTCCGTCGTCGTAAGTACCCTCGACTCCGTCGGGTCCTTTCGATTTTTTGGCGTTTTTCGTCTTTACGAAAAGTTCTTCGACGTCTTTCGATTTAAGTTTTTCTTCCGTCCAAGTCTCGGTATTTCCGTCCGTACCCGCGGCGAAATAGAGGTTCTTGTTCTCGAAAACGCTCACGTTATAGTTGATGTTCATACTCGTCTCGTAAGAAGGAAGTCCGTAATACTTCTTGTCTCCGTCCGCTCCGATATTGTAGAAATTCTTTTGGTCGTTTCTGAGTTTCGACTCTATCGTAACGCTTTCGGACTTGCTCGGTCCCTCGACCGCGTTTCCTTTTACGACGTCGGATATATCGAGCATAACTCCCGACGAAACGAATTTATAGTAGTTGATTTCGCCGATAAATACCTGATTGGAAGATTCTTTTACCGTAGCGTCCGAAAAGCCCGATTTATCGAAGTCTTTAACAACCTGAACGCCCTTTTTGCCGCTCTCGAACGAGTATTCCGCATAAGCCTCTTCGAATTCCGCGATAGCGTTGTCCATCCAGTTACGCCCCGCGCCGCCCGAATAATATCTTATGTATAATTGCGATTTCGTAGCGTCGGTCGGTCTTTCCGTCGTTCCGCCGCCGCTGTTTCCGCCGCCGTTACTCGTTCCGTTATTACGGTTACAGCCTATCGTGGCAACCGTCGTCGCCGCCGCGAGGGCGAGAGCGATTACCGTTTTCATAAATGCTTTCTTTTTCATCTTTTTACTCCTTGTAAAAATTTTTATTTCGATTTTACGCGTAAATTCTCGGTGATTTTACGCGAGATCTTCTATTTTGCCCGAGGTATTGTAATGATTGCCCGAAGCTCCCGCCGTGGCGGTGTAAGGACTGCCCTCGGCGAAAATGTCTATTCCGAGCGACTTTGCGTCGTTCGCGATATCCGCTATCGTTCCTTTGGTCGTATTTCCGAACACGCCCGCGAGCAGATATCTGTAAGTTATTCCCTCTACCTGTATTCTCTTGTACTCTTCGGAGTTCGCTTCGACTTCGGTAAGAGCCGTTTCGATTTTCGCATAGAGATTCAAAAGTTTCGCATCGCTTCCGCCCCATGCGTTTTTATCGAACGCGTACTTTCTTATAAGGTGACAGCCCGACGGGTCGTTGCCTTTTTCGTTAGTCCAATAGTCCGACAAATCCTTATAAGCCGCCGCGTAAGCCTTGTAGAGTTCGTACATGGTGTTTCCCGCCGCGCCGTAGTAGGCTTTGCAGAAATTCAGAATAAGCGTATCGCCGTCCGTTCTGTAAGCGTCTTCGCCGTATTTGCTCTGCAAATAAATCTTCAACGCCGTCCAGTCGGTCGAAACGTCGTCGCCGCGTTGACCGAGGTTATACATGTGTTTAACCCCCGCGTCCGCAAACGCCGCGTATTTCGACTGCATATTGGTTATCGAGTCGAGCGGAGCGAAATAGTTGTCGTAGTGAGCCGAATAGTAATAGCAAAGTATATCGCCGCCGTTAAGCAACTTTTTCCATTCGTCGAGTTGACCGAAGTAGTAATCGTTGCTCTTCTCGTACAGATAAGCCGCCGCGTCGCCCTTCACGTCGCTATGTTCCGAACGACCGTTTGTCGTATCGGTAGCCGAGCGATACATATTCGACTCTATCGGAGCGAACATAACGCCCATATTGACCTCGTCGCCGTTATAGAACGCAAGGTCGTCGAGATTATTCGACGGAGCCTCGAAAGTGAGGTTATACGCAAGGGTTACGAGTTGAAGTTTTCTGCCGAGCGTGTACTCGTCGTCGAGAATTTTCGCAACCTTTTTCAAAAACAGTATGCTTTCGGCGGAATAAGAGCCGTATTTCTCTTTCAAAGCCGCCGATTCGCTGCTCGTAGACCAACCGCGGACGTCGGGTTGACCGAATATCCACACGGGTTTTACTCTGTTTTCGCTCTCTTCGAGTTTTATGTTTTCATAGATATAGTCCGCAACCGCTCTCGCCATCGCCGAGTCGCTTTCGGTTATTCCGTAAGCGAGGTTAAGCGTGGTAAAAGTAGTCGTAGAACCAAGTTCCTGCCCGTCCGTATACCAATTCGGATGAGCCGATTGATAGGTTGCCTTCGGCAAAATCGTTTCAAAGTTATGGAAGCCGCCGCCCATCATCTGCCAAGGGTTGACGAAACCGAGTCTGCGTTGATAAGCGTAGTTCGGGTCGTCGCCGTCTATGAGATATTCGAGAGAGCCGCTCGCCCAATTATACTCGATTGACGGGTTGAAATCATCCGCCGCGAGTTCGTAGTAGTTGAACGAAGAATCGTTATAGGTATATACTTCGTCGGTGTAAAATTCGAGTCCGTAAACCTGTTTCAAAAACCCGTAAACGGCGT
>CALGVF010000283.1 GCA_937920115.1 uncultured Clostridia bacterium | reverse complement strand
GAAACGGGGAAAATGTCGCAGAGCGACAAAAGGGGCACGCTCCGTGGGGAGAGTGGCGGCATAGCCGCCGATAGAGGTCTTTCAATATTTGGTTCTGTTACTGCGTTTTTTATTAAACGTTTTGTTTGTTGTTGCTTTCGAGTGAATTTTATCGTCTGAAAATTATTCTCCGAATAGTTGACCTTCGAGTTTCAACTTTTCTTTATGGGGAAAACTTGCCTCGAACTTTTCAAAATCTTCGGGATTTTTCTCGCAGACAAAATACCCTTCGGGGTCTTTGTACGAACCCTCAATACCATTCAAAAACCCGTCTATAAGTTCTTTAACGAGGAAATACTCCGCAGTCGGGTCGTCAAAATAACGTATCTTTTTAGTAAGAGCGGGAACGAACCCCGACTTGCCGTAAAAGTCTATATTGCCCGTAATAAACAATGCTCCGACTCCTGCTTCTTTCGCTTTTTCCATAGAGTAGTCGAGCAGCATTTTGCCGTAGCCCTTGCGTTTAAATTCGGGGGCGATAGAAATCGGACCGAAGGTCATAACGGGAATTTTTCTTCCGTCGTCGCTTTCTATTTCCGAGCGAACGTAAATAACCTGACCTATCATTTCGCCGTTCAATTCCATAACGAAATCGAGTTCGGGAACGAACGCTTTGTCTTTTCTGAAACAATGCAGAACGTAGTGTTCTTTGCAGCCGGGGCGGTATACGTTCCAAAACGCCTCGCGTGTTAAATTTTCCGTTATGCGGTAGTCTTTTTCTTCTTCATTTCTTATTATTAAGTTATCTTTCATTTTGTTGTCCTCTTTTAATTTTTAACGAATCGTCAAAGTAAAGGTGCAGACCGAGTACTGCGTTGAACCCCGTGGCGGCGAAAACGCTGAATCTTTCGACCACTCCGAAATACTCCGCAGGCACTATTTTCATACCGACTGCCCCGACAAGCATCATTGCAAGAGCGACGGCGGCTGAAATTCCGTAGGATAGTATTTTTTTATCTTTAAACCCCGCTATAATAATAATTGTAAGCGAAATAATGGATAAAAGCACGACGATGGCGGTAACGACCATGTGCATTATATCCTGAAATTCGCCCGCGTAACCGCTTGCGGAGAGAGGGAAAGCCCTGTAACCGACCGCCGAAACCCATTCCATAGCGGCGAAAAGATATACGCCGATTTTCAGAAGTCTGTTCGGTTTATTCTGAATTGCTATGCAAACGATTGTAACGCAGGCGACCTCGCATACGTTATACAACGCGGTGAGTCTGTTCCATAACGCGAGCGACGGGGCGTTCGCCGCGCTTAAATCGCTTACGGCTTGGGATAACGGATTGTAATCGGGGTAGGCGAGCGGTGAAAAAATTACCGCCGCGGCGTATGAGAGAAAACTTACTA
>CALGVF010000282.1 GCA_937920115.1 uncultured Clostridia bacterium | reverse complement strand
TATGAAGTACGGTATTCCGTGCAAAGTCTACGGCGGTTTTAAGTTCTTCGAGCGTAAGGAAATTAAGGACATAACCGCATATCTTCGCATTTTGTGCAACCCGCTCGACAACGAGGCGATTTTAAGAGTAATAAACGTTCCCAAAAGGGGAATAGGCGATAAATCGGTCGAAGAAATAAAGGCGTACAGCGAAGAGAAGGGGCTTTCGGTGTTCGACGGCGTTTTCGATTGTGAAAATCTCGACCTTAATTCGGGAGCGAAAGCGAAAATAAAATCATTCAGAGATACCATTTCAAAACTCGTCGTGGCGAAAGAAACCATGCCTCTTTTAGATCTCGTAAAAGAGGTTATCGACAAAACCGACTTTATGAGTTGTTTTGCCGAAGATACGCCCGAAAACGACGATAAAAAGAAAAATGTAAACGAATTTTTGAGTTCTGTGGAAGAATTTGCCCGTTTAAATCCTAACGCTCCCTTGTCCGAGTACCTTAACTCGATTACGTTAAGTTCCGATACGGACGAGATAAACGAGGGCGAATACGTTACCTTGGCAACCGTTCACTCGGTTAAAGGTCTCGAATATCGTTGCGTGTTTATCTGCGGTCTCGACCAAAAAATCTTTCCTATCGAAAGAGACTACGAAGAGGACAACGAGGAAGAAGAACGCCGACTTATGTACGTTGCGATAACGAGGGCGAGGGAAAGACTTTTCCTCACGAGAGCGAGAAGTCGATTCCTTTACGGTTCGAGGTCGGCGACCGTTCAGTCGCAATTTTTAGACGATTTGTCAGAAAAACTCGGACTTAAAATCAACAGAGGGTACGGCGGTTACGGCGGATATAGCGACGATTACTCGGAAAGTTCGGGCTACGGAAGCAATTATAGCGGCGGTTACGGCGGTTATGGAAACGGTTACGGAAGCGGCTACGGCTCGGGTTACGGCAATTCCTACGGGAATAAATACGGCGAAAACGGGTATAAAAGAGAATATCGAAACTCCAAATCTTCTTACGGGGGCGGCTACGGATATTCTTCGAGCGATAACGATTTCGGAACTTCAAAAAGTTACGGTTCGTTCAAAACAAACTCTTATGCGAAGAGTTATTCTGCGACGTCGAACAAGCCTACCGAAAAGGTCAATTCGGGCGATTTGGGAAAGTTCAAGTCGGGAGTTGCCGTAAGACATAAGAAATTCGGAGACGGAGTAATAATAAGTACTAAAAATAACGGCGGAGAAATTGTCGCAGACGTTGCGTTTAAGGGTGTAGGCATAAAATCGCTTGTACTCAGACTTGCTCCGATTGAGGTTATCGAATGAATGAAAATCAGAAAATGAGAGAACTCGTAGACGTACTCAATAAGTACGCTTATGAGTATTACGTACTCGATAAGCCGTCGGTAGACGACAAGGTGTACGATAAAATTTACGACGAGTTGAAAACGCTCGAAGAGCAGACGGGGGTAGTTATGCCCGACTCGCCGACGAAAAGGGTCGGCGGCGAACCGATAAGCGTATTTCAGAAACATAAGCATATCAACCGTCTGTACAGTCTCGATAAGGCGGTAACTCACGAAGAACTGAAAGCGTTTGACGAGAGAGTAAGGAAAATCGGCGAGCCGAAGTATACGGTAGAGTATAAATTCGACGGTCTTACCATGTGTTTAACTTACGAAAACGGTTATTTTATAAGGGCGACCACGAGAGGAAACGGCGTAGTCGGCGAAGACGTCACCGCTCAGGTTCTCACTATAAAATCATTCCCGCTTGCGATAAAGTATAAAGGCGTTTTAGAGGTTCAGGGCGAGGCGATAATACGCCTTTCGCAGTTGAAAAAATACAACGAAACGGCAGAAGAACAACTGAAAAACGCCCGTAACGCCGCCGCGGGAGCGATACGAAATTTAGACCCGAAAGTCACCGAAAAACGCAAGCCCGAGATACTTTTTTACAACGTGAATTATATGTCGGAGGGTAAACTTTCGTCGCAACTCGAAATAGTCGACTTTCTGAAAAGCAACGGCTTTAAGGTGTTTGATTTTCTGAGAGTGTGTGACAATCTCGAAGAAGTCGAGGCTGCAATCGCGGAAATAGAGGTCGGCAGAAAGAATATCGACGTACTGACGGACGGTGCGGTAGTCAAAGTGAACGG
>CALGVF010000281.1 GCA_937920115.1 uncultured Clostridia bacterium | reverse complement strand
AACGTCGTAAATCGTATTTATAACCATATTCTCGAAAAGATGCTTTTTTATCGGAATATTATCGCAATCTCTGAAAACTTTCCTTCCTATGCATTTATAATAGCGGATTGTTTTTCCGTTTCGGCTCGTTCCCGATTCGGAACTGACGGGTCTGCCGCAATATCCGCAAGTAACTTTAAATCTCAATAAATATATATCGTCGTTTATATGTTTGCCGTATTTGTTTTGTTCGATTTTTTTCTTGGCGATATCGAAAACGTCCTGAGGGATAATCCGCGGATAAATATTGTAAATCTGACCTTTTATCATCGTTTTTCCGATATACTTTTCGTTTTTCAATAAATCATATAGCGTAGACCTTTTAAAAGTATGTCCGTTATGTAAAACGCCGCGGGCTCTGAGTTCGTCGAGAATTTCTACAACCTCTTTACCGTTAATATAGTCCTCGAATATTTTACGAACTATATCTACGGTATTCTCATCGGGGACTATTTTGTATCCCGTCGCTTTTGTTCCGACGGACTTATAACCGAAAAGAACCTGACCGCCCGTAAAATTGCCTTTGCTTCTGCTTACTTCGAATCCTCGTCTGATTTTTTGAGATAGTTCGGCGGAATAGTATTCTGCCATACCTATATATACGTTTTCAAGAATAATGCCGTCCAGATTTTGCGAGCCGTCAATGTTTCTCGACGTTCTCTGCGTCGCGGATATGACGATTTTACCCGTTTTTTGCAGGCGGTATTTGTTAATGCCTTGTTCAACGGCGTTTCTCCCGAATCGGTCAAGAGCGTAAACAAGACAAATATCCCATTCTTTCGTTTTCTCGCTGTCGGATAACATTTTTTGAAAATCACGCCTTAAATCGTTTGTGCCTGTCATCGCTCTGTCGATATATTCTTTAACGACGATTAGATCGTTTCTCTGAGCATATTCGTAACAGACTCTGAGTTGTCCTTCGATTGATTGTTCTGTTTGTTTTTCGCTTGAATAGCGAGCGTAAATAACGCATCTTCTCATAGTTTTACCTCTTTTTTATTCAATGATAAGTTTTAAGCGAAAGGAATGTAACTGACTTTACTTGTCGGGTTTTCTGACTTATTTACCGAGTTTTGGAGTCGAAACCCAACAAATACATACTTTTTCGATAAAAATTATCAATTAAATAATTTTTATCGTCTGCCACCCAACAATCGGGAAAGAAGTACGGTGTCAAGAAATAGAGAAAACCATCTTGTAATGAAATCTTTAAGCGACGGTTTTCTTCTTGACGACGGAATTCTTTTCTGATACCGAACCCCAAAGACGAAAAAATATATGCTTGTAACAAAAAGTGAAGATTTGAACTAAAAAGTAAGGAAATATAACCTGATTAGTCAGTGGAAAAACGAAATGAACGGCGGTATAATTTTCTTATCAAGCGAAAGAGGTTTTATATGAAGTCTAAAATTTACGAAAAAGATAATTATAAAGTTATCGTACACGGTACGCCTGATTTGTCGTTGATTCCGAAAGATAAAATTGAGTTATTTGCTTCTGTGTTGGAGACGATTATTTGCGAAATGGCAAAGGAGGACGATTTGAATGATAGAGCGGGATCAGATAAGGCATGAACTCAGGGATATCCGGTATTATTACTCGAAGAAAAATATGTTTGACGCGGCGTTTAAAGAAACGGGCGGGAATAATATAACCGAGCTGGTACAAAAGTATAATCTTTCTATAAAAGAAGCCTCACCGCAACTTTACGATATTTATATTTCGCTCTATATGAAAGGAAATACGCAAGAGGGCGCGGCAGAAGAAATGCTATACTCTTCGTTTTACGTCTATAAATTGAATAATAAACTCGTTAAATATTTTTATAAAAAATTTAACGAAAACGCTCCGAAGTAAAATTCGGAGTTTTTTTATTGTGCCGAACAAGGACAAAAAGTAAGGAAACGGGTCAGTAATGTTTGGAAACGTGGGAAGAAAAGTCAGTGGTGGATTTTCGAAAAGGGGGATATAATTTTTTTGTAATCGACGAAGAGATATGTTTTCGGTCGGTTAAATAAGAAAAAGGAGAGATTGCACATGAAGAACAGAGAGCCGTCGTTTTTAAGGAACGCTCATAACGTGTATCGGACAAGATTTTATATCGTTAAGCAGGAACTAAAAATTCGGGCAGACGAACGGGATAATACTCAGTTGTTCAGCAAAGACACGTTTTATTTTCGGACTGCTAAAAGAGATTTGGAATATAATTCGTTTTTTGCAAAACGCGAGTATTTAAACGGCAAAAGGCTTCCGACAACTATGTATACGCGAAAGTATATATGGTAATCGGCAGATAACGGCGTAATCAGACGTAAAAATTTAGCGGGCAAAGTTTCAGTGTTTTTGAAAGTAAGAGTGGCCGCTCACCAAAGGAAAAGCCAACGGAACGGAATGTTACCGATATATATAAA
>CALGVF010000280.1 GCA_937920115.1 uncultured Clostridia bacterium | reverse complement strand
ACCCGCCGAGCCGATAGAGGTAAAAAAATCGCAAACCTCGAAAAATTTTTTAAACTTTTTTGCAAAAAATGCTTGACTTTGCATACTATGCGTAGTATAGTATTATGCGAAAGGAGGCATTTATGGATTCGCAACTGAAAAGAGGCGTGCTGGAAACTTGTATTCTGTCCGCTATGCTAAACGGCGAAACATACGGGTACGAACTTATCAAAAATATTTCGCCCGTGGTCGAAATTTCCGAATCTACCCTGTACCCGATTCTACGAAGACTCGAAGCGGGCGGCTACGTTTCGGTAAGATCCGCCGAACACAACGGCAGACTCAGAAAGTATTACAGCATTACCGGTCTCGGAAGAGAAAAAATCAAGGAGTTTTTGCGAGACTGGAAAGACGTCCTTAAAATAGGAGAATTTATAACGGAGAAATACTACAATGTCTGAAAAAGAATATCTTAAAAAACTAAAACGACGTCTTTCGCCATTGAAAAAGAAAGACCGAGACTCGCTTCTCGACTTCTATAAAGAGATGATCGAGGACAAAATGGAAAACGGCAAAACGGAATACGAGGCGGTTTCCGAACTCGAACCCGTGGAAACGGTCGCCGAGAGAACTCTCGACGAATACGGGATAAACCGAAACGACCCGAAAGTAAAACTGAAAACAAGGCTCAGCCCGCTCGCTATCGTACTTATAATAGTCGGCTCGCCCCTTTGGATAGGACTTGCGGCGGGAGCGGTCGGGGCTGCGGTCGGACTGCTCTGCGGAGCGTTGGCGGTAGTCGTATCGGTAGTCGTCGCGTGCGTTTGCATGACGCTTTGCGGACCTATCGTTTTCGTGTCGGGAATCGTCAGACTCTTCACCGACGTCGGTTCGGGGCTTATCGCTATGGGTTCGGGACTCGTCGCAACCGCTATCGGCGTAATCGGGGCAATCGGAATATATAAACTTACCGTTTATATCATAGAAAAAATCAAAAACAGAAAAAATTGTTCTGTTTCACGTTAAACATTTAGGAGTGTATATGAAAAAACTTATTATTATTTTGTGTATTATTATAGGCGTAGGACTTACAATAGGAATCGTCGGAGTGATAGTTTCGGCGGTAAACGGAGGCTCGAATATGGAAGAAGTAAAGAAAACCGAGACTTACTCGGCAGGCGAAAATTTAAAAATCAAGACTTATACGGACGACATTGAGGTTTCGGTCGGAGACGGCGAAGAAATACGGTTCGAATATTACGAAAGCAACAACCACAAAGTCGAAATCAAAAGAGAAAACGGCGGAATTTCCTTTGAAGTGAGAAGAAAATTTACTTTTTTCAGTTTCGATTGGTTTAATAAAGATAAGAGAGATGTGTCTGTAATTCTCCCGAAGAGTTTTAACGGTTCGCTCGATATAGACGTGTCCACAGGCTCAATCGAAGCCGACCTCTCGGGCATTACTATAAATGAATTTTCATCGAATGCAACGACAGGCGAGACGGAAATAGAGAATATTTCGGTAGTCGGCGACGCAAAAATCCATTGCACGACGGGCAAAATAGAAGTTTCGGAAATCAAAGTCGGCGGTTCGTTCGATATTAAATGCACGACGGGCGGAATAGAAACCGAAAATGCGGCGGTCGGCGGTAATCTGGTTGCGGACAGTTCGACGGGAAGCATTAAACTTCTGAACGTAAAAGCGAAAGAAATGGCTGTTAAAGAAACCACAGGCAGCGCAACTTTGAACGTAGATTGTAACGTTCTGAACATAAAGTCGACGACGGGAAGAATCAATTTTACAGTAAAAAACGCCGATAATATAACGGTAAAATGCACGACGGGCGACGTTAAAGGAACGATTTACGGAGATATTACCGAGTTCGATATTTACCGCGATACAAACACGGGCGATTGCAATTTACCCATTCAGACGGTAGGAAAAGGCAAGAGTTTGAAAGTAGAGACGACGACGGGCGATATTGAAGTAAAGTTTGAAAAGGCGTAAAAAGAGGCAGGTTTTGCAAACATTGGCGATAACTTATCGATAGATAAATATAACTTTGCAAGGTAAAATGTTACTCAACTCGCTTTCTCCTTCGGGGAAAGTGGCTTGACGGAATGAAATGGAAGTCAAGACGATAGGGGATACAAACAGAAAGTAAAACGTAGTAGTGATTTATTGTCCCCCTTCCGTCGCTTTCAGCGACACCTTTCCCGAAGGAGAAGGCGAGAGTTTACTTATTTCATCGGTAGAGAATACCCCGAAGGTGACGGCAAGTTTTTTGTTGATAAATAAGTTTGTGAAATAAATATTACTCCCGTTTTTCGGGACGCCGAGGCGTCGTCCCCTACGGCTGTAAAACAACTTGTCGCAAGACAAATATAACCGCAATACGACGAAGAAACAAAAAAGACTGTAAATTTCCTTTTCGGGGTCTTTTACAGTCTTTATTTTTATAAAATTTTACGGCATTTTTTTATAAATACCCACCTATAAGTCGATTATCGACTTGTTTTTAGGTTAAACGCCCAACATTTTAAGCGACTTGTCTATGCGGTTTAAAGTTTCTTCTTTTCCTAAAAGTTCCGCTATCTCAGTCGCTCCGCCCGGAGTTACCGCTTGACCCGTTATCGCTATTCTCATTACCCAAAATATCGCTCCGCTCTTGATTCCCGCTTCTTTTGCCTTTTCGCCGAGAGTTGCGAATAACGTATCGTTCGAGAAGTCGTCGATACCCTCGACCCACTCTCTGATTTTCGGCAACAGGTCTTTCGCAACTTCTGCGTTCGTCTTGTTCTTCTTGTTGTCAAAAAGCGTTAAATCGTATTCGGGAAGCGTTACTATCCAATCGATTTTTTCGGGTATCTCGCCTAAAACTTCCACTCTGCCGTGGAGAAGTTTCGCAACCTTTTTAAGGTCAAACTTGCCGTATACCGCCGACTTTTCAAGATAGGGAAGAGCGTGAGCGTAAAAGTCGTCCTCCGAAAGTTCCCTTATATACTCGCCGTTGAGCCAACGAAGTTTTACCTCGTCGAATATCGAGGGCGATTTTGATATTCCGTCGAGCGAGAAGAGTTTAACCATCTCGGAAAGAGTCATTTTTTCGATATTGTCCTTCGGAGCCCAACCTAAAAGAGCAACGTAGTTTATAATCGCCTCTTTTAAATAACCCTTTTTCACGAAGTCGTCGAAGTTCGCGTCGCCGTAACGCTTGGAGAGTTTTCTCGTCGCGTCCTTCATTATCGTCGGAAGGTGAATATACTTCGGTCTCTCCCAACCGAACGCGTCGTACATAAGATTATACTTCGGCGTGGAAGAGAGGTATTCCGTACCCCTTATAACGTGAGTTATTCCCATAAGGTGGTCGTCGATAACGTTCGCGAAGTTATAGGTCGGCATACCGTCGCTCTTTATAAGGATATTGTCTTCGAGGTCGGCGTAGTCTACCTTTATCGTTCCGTACACCATATCTTCGTAGGTACTCGTTCCCTCGGTGGGAATGTTCTGCCTTATAACGTACGGTTCGCCGCTTTTAAGTCTGCGTTCGATTTCTTCTTTCGGAAGACTCAAACAATGTTTGTCGTATTTTCTGTTGCCGTTCTCGTCGGTGAGACTTTCGAGTCTCTCTTTCGAGCAGAAGCAGTAATAGGCTCCGCCGAGGTCGATAAGTTTCTTCGCGTACTCCGCGTAGATTTCTTTTCTCTCGCTCTGAACGTACGGACCGTAGTTGCCGCCGACGTCAGGACCTTCGTCGTAGATAAGCCCCGACTCGCGAAGCGAACTGTAAATGAGTTCGACCGCCCCTTCGACGTAACGGTTCTGATCGGTGTCCTCTATTCTCAAAATGAAGTCGCCGCCGTTCGATTTGGCGTAAAGGTACGCGTAAAGGGCGGTACGAAGTCCGCCGAGGTGCATAAATCCCGTGGGACTCGGTGCGAATCTTGTTCTTACTTTTTCCATATTTCACCTGTTATAACAGTTTTTTTTATTTTTTTCGACTATTTGCGAAAAACTCGTTCAATTTATTTTACCATAAAATAAAAAAAGTGTATAATAAAAAGGACGTATTTTTGAAATTTTTTTAAAAGGTCGTGTTTTTATGAGCAATACTTTCGAGGAAATGAAAAACAGTCTGAAAACTCTCGTCTCCATTCCGTCGGTGGAATCGGAGGCTCTTCCGAATATGCCGTTCGGCAAAGGAGTGTTCGACGCTTTGGACTACTTTTTATCGCTCGCCGAATCTTTCGGTTTCAAGACGATAAATTACGACAACTATATCGGCGAGGTCGATTTCGGCGAGGGCAAAGAGGAAATTGCTATTTTGTGCCACCTCGACGTCGTTCCCGCGGGCGACCTTTCCAAGTGGACTTACCCCCCGTTTTCCGCTACCGAAGCGAACGGTAAAATTTACGGCAGAGGAACGACGGACGACAAGGGTCCCGCAATGGTCTGTCTGTATTGCATGAAAGAATTGAAAGACGAGGGCTACGTTCCAAATAAGAAGATAAGACTTATTCTCGGCTGCAACGAAGAGTCGGGTTGGAAGTGCATAGAACACTTCAACAAAGTGGCTTCGTTTCCCGACTACGGATTTTCTCCCGACGCCGACTTCCCCGTCATTTACGCGGAGAAAGGAATACTCCACGCCGAGTTCGATTTCAAGGCTTTGTCGAGCGAGTTAAAAGACGTTAAAGGCGGCGACAGAATTAACGTAGTTTGCGACAAATGTGAGGCTATAACACCGTTAAACGAGTTTTTTATGAAGCAATGCGGAGTAAAAGAGGAGAACGGAAAAATCGTCGCGACGGGCGTTTCGGCTCACGGTTCGACCCCCGAAAAAGGCGAAAACGCAATCGGAAAAATGGTCGCTTATTTAGAGGCTACGGGAATGATAGACGGCAGAATCAACGACTATCTTTTCAAGGATAAAATGGGTCTTAAAGAACTTAAAGACGAGACGGGAAATCTCACCATGAGTCCCGACCTTATAAGAAAAGAGGGCGAACACATTTATATATCGGTAGACTTCCGCTACCCCTCGCTTTTAGACGGCGAAAAACTTATCGAGGCGTTGAAACTTATCGCTCCCGTTAAGATTTTATCACATCAGAAACCGCTTTTCAACGACAAAAACGGGTTCCTCGTTACCACTCTTTTAAATATTTACAACGAAGCGACGGGCGAAAACGCGAAGCCGCTCGCAATCGGCGGAGGTACTTATGCGAGAGCGTTGAAATACGGAACGGCGTTCGGACCCGAAATCGCGGGCGAGGACTGTCACATTCACGAACCCGACGAATTCGTTTCTATAAACAATCTCGGACTTCAATTCAAGGTCTACAAAAAGGCTATCAAGGCTCTTTCGTTATAAATTTTCGATAATGTTGACGGGAAATCTTCCTGAATTTTTAAAAAATCGGACGTGTTCGTTTACGGGACACCGAGAACTCGCGGAATCGTTCAGTAAGGAAAAATTAAAGGAAAAAATCAGAGAAATTATAAAAAAAGGCTACGACGTTTTCTTAAACGGAATGGCGATAGGCTTCGACAGCGAATGTATGGAAGCCCTTTTCGCTTTAAAAGACGAGGGCGAAAACATAAAAGTATGTGCAGTCGTTCCGTGCGTCGATCAGTCGAAAACTTTTTCCGCGGAATGTAAAGAAAGGTATGATTATTTTCTATCGAGAGCAGATTATATAGTAAAAGAAGACAGAACGTACTTTAAAAATTGTATGCTACTCAGAAATAATTTCCTTGTGGATAATTCTTCGCTTCTTCTCGCCTACTACGACGGCAGAAAAAAAGGCGGTACTTATTACACGGTAAACAGGGCTAAAAAGAGCGGAATAGACATAGAGTATTTTGAGTAATGAAAAAAATTTACGTATTGCTGACAAAAACGGGAACGGTTCCGTCAAAGATAATAGGAAAACTGTCGAGGGCGAGGTTTTCGCACGCGAGTTTATCTCTCGACAACGAGTTCACGGATATGTACTCGTTCGGCAGAAAGGGTATGAAAGTTTTCCCCGGGGGATTTGCGAAAGAGAATCTCAGGACGAGGGTTTTAAAGAAGTACGAAGACTGCCCGTGTTCGGTATTTTCGATGGAAGTCACGGACGAAAATTACGAAGCGATAAAGAGTAAAGCGAACTATTTTAACGATAACAAAGATTTATTAAAATACTCATACATAGGAATATTCGCGTGTTGGTTCAGAATAAAGATAAAATTCAAGAACAGGTATTTCTGTTCGCAATGCGTATCGGAGATACTGAAAGCGGGAAACGTAGAACTTCCATACGACCCTCTTTTAATGAGACCGATGGATTTTATGAAGATAAAAGGCATAAAAAGGGAATATTTCGGGACGATAAAAGAACTTGCGTATTTAGTAGACAACAAGTTAATAAAATTAAAAAAACCGCCGATAATCGACTTATAGGCGGTTTTTTTATTGTTTAAAATATTTTTTAATTAACAATTATTTTCGTTAATTACCTCTCTCGGCGGCTGTTGACCTCTCTCGGCTTTTTCTCGCAATACTCGAAAAATCCACTCTCCCCAAAGGGGAAAGCAAGAGTATTTAGTTTATTTATGAATTTTTTTATTTAAATATATCAATAAATTAAGAGAACTACTTAAAAAATTAAAAATCTATCTCGTTATAAAATCTAACTATCCTTGCTTTCCCCTTTGGGGTATGCTCTCCCGATGAAACGGGTAAATGTCCCCGATGAAACGGGGAAAATGTCGCAAAGCGACAAAAGGGGCGCGTCCGCCGCGTAGGCGAAGGTGGCAGGCGAAGCCTGACGGAGAGGGGGCGTCCGCCGCCGAGGCGAGGGGCAAATCGAGCGGCTTTCCGCGACGATTTGACGGAAGGGGACAATAATTCTTTTATTTTGATAATTTTTCGTAAATATCGTTACATACTTCTTTAAATTTTAAATTTATCTCTCTGTTCGTATACCTTAACACGTTTACTCCGAGAGAATTAAGAAATGCTGTCCTTTCTAAGTCTTTTATCTCGTTTTCCTTTTCATAATGCTGCGAACCGTCGATTTCTATGGCGTTTTTTTTATCCGCACAGTAAAAATCTACCACATTATTTGGATATTACCATTTGTCGGTGAAATCTCCAAGGTAACGCATTTAGACATTCATACCACAACTTACGTTCCTCTTTTGTCATAGATTTTCGCAAGTTCCTTGCAACGTTCTTCAATTTCGGGTTGATGTATTCGTACTTTTTCATTTTTACTTTATTTCGTCACTTTTATTTTTATCCCCTATCGTCGGCTTTGCCGCCACTTCCCCCGAAGGAGGAAGCATTGTTTATAAATATTACTTTTAATTAAAAATTTATTTTACAATGAAAAATTTTTCTGCTGTATCTTTCGTTTTAATAGAAAAATTTTTTTATAGAGTGAACCTCATAATAAACCTTTGCCGTCACCTTCGGGGAAGGTGTCAAATCAAGCGGCTTTCCGCGACGATTTGACGGAAGGGGACAATAAATCGCTACTACTTCCGATTTTTCATTTTATCTCCTATCACCAAATTTTTCTCTTACTATTACTTTATCGGACTTTTTTTCTCTTTTCCGTTTCCTCGCGGATATTCGGTCGGCGTTTTCTTTACTTTTTTGTAGACTATTACGCTCCTTTTCCCGAGATTTTCGCTGAGTTCAAACGTCTTTTCTTCTACTTTTTCGCAGCCAAGAATTTTTATCGCTTTCTCCGCTTCCTTTATCTCTTCCTCCGCGTCACCTTTGTACGCTATAAATAATCCTCCTAACTTTATAAACGGTACGCAATATCCCGAAAGAGAATTAAGTCTCGCTCCCGCCCGAGCCGTTACGACGTCAAACTTCTCCCTGTACGACGGATTCTTTCCGTAATCTTCCGCCCGACCGTTCAGCACCTCGTAGTCTTTAAAACCTAATTTTTCGCCAGTTCTTTTGAGGTATTCGCACTTTTTTCCCGTCGCTTCTAAAAGAGTGAACTTCAAGTCTTCTCTCGCGATTTTTAAAGGTATCGACGGAAATCCTCCTCCCGAACCTATCTCTATAACTTTCGCCCCGTCGGGGAAAAACTCCACTCCCGATAAACTATCCTCGAAATGTTTTATATAAACTTCTTTTTCTTCCGTTATCGAAGTCAGATTCATCTTTTCGTTCTCTTCTACGAGTATTTTAAAGAATTTTTTTAACAATTCTCTCTGTTTTTCGCTTAAATTATCCGTTAAATTGTTCATAACCTCATTTTATAGACTTTTCAACTTCTTGTCAACCTTTATTCTTGATAATTTATCCACATTTGTTATTTTCTCTGTGGATAACTTTTTTCGATTTTATTTTCACTCATTTTTTTTATTTTATTTCAAAAAAACCGTTCTCTAACGATTGATTTTTTTTATGATATTATATATAATATAAAGGTATTATGTAATATAATAGACGACGAAATTTTTATCCACAGAGAAAAAAGGTTGTAAACGTTTCTTCAACCTTTATTCCACAGGGAAAACGCGGTTGTTCACATTTTTTTAATTCTTAAAATTTGCGATAAAATCTACGTTTTTTAGAATAGAGATCGAGATTTCCACATTTCAACCGAAACCTATTACTACTACTTCTTTATAAGTAAAATAATAAATTATTTAATCAATCACAGCGAGGAAAGCGAAATGAAACTTCTGGTAAACGGCAACGATTTGTCCAACGCGGTAATGAAAGTATCGAAGGCTATCAGCGTAAAGACCACCAACCCCATTTTGGAAGGAATTAAAATGACCGTAAAGGGCGACGAACTCACTTTGTCGGCGACCGATATGGAAATAGCCATCGAAAAAACTATAAGAACGGACACGTTTGAAGAGGGAGTCGCGGTTATCCCCGGTAAACTTTTCGCCGAACTCACTAAGAAACTCGAAGGGGAAGATCAGGTCGAACTCATGATAGGAGACGACCGCAAGTTGAAAATTACCTACGGTCAGTCGCAGGTGTACCTTTCCACATTGAATGCGGACGAGTTTCCGAATGTCAAAAAAGACCTGAGAGAAAAGGCTTTTTCCCTTTTACAGAAAGATTTTAAAGACCTTATAAACAAGACGGTCTTTTCCTGTTCGACGGACGAGAGCAGACCTATTTTAAAGGGCGAACTCTTCTCTGTTAAAGACAACGTTTTAACCTGCGTGGCGTTGGACGGTTTCCGCCTCGCGGTCGCTAAAAAGAAGATAAACAATTCCACTTCGGACTTTAAAATAGTAGTTCCCGCGAGAGCGGTATCGGAAATCGCGAGACTTCTCGATAAAGACGACGAGGAAATAACCCTCGTGTCCGAGGAAAAGAGCCTTATGGTAGAAGTCGACGGAACGGTGTTTATAACGAGACTCTTAGAGGGCGAGTTTATAAATTACGAACAGATTATTCCGAGAGACTTCACCACTACCGTGAGAGTCGGAAGAACGGCGTTTTACAACAGTCTGGAAAGGGCATCGGTCGTCGCAAAAGAGGCTAAAAACCTTATAAAACTCGAAATAAAGGACAATAATATCAAAATATCGTCCAACTCGGAGACGGGCAACGTAAACGAAAACGTGGTAGTCAATATCGAAGGTCTCGATATGAACATTGCGTTCAACTCGAAATATATATGCGACGCTTTGAGAGCGGCAGGCGACGAGTTTGTAGTTATGTATTTAAACAGTTCGATTTCGCCGTGCATAATAAGACCTTATTCGGGCGACGATTATCTCTATCTGATTCTTCCCATAAGGATAAATTCTTAAAGGTAAGCGGATAAACGGCGGATAAATATTTGACAAACGATAAAAAAACGTATATAATGCTTAGGCATACGTTTTTACGGTCGGTATTTTAGTGTGGAAAATCACGGAAAAAAAAGCGAAAACCGACCTTAGCGTGAGGAAAAACAAAAAGCAAAGAGCAAAGGAGTAAAAATATGAAAAGAACTTACCAACCCAAAAAGAGAACGAGAAACAAAGTACACGGTTTCAGAAAGAGAATGTCCACCAAGTCGGGAAGAAACGTTCTTAAAAGAAGAAGAAACAAGGGACGTAAGAAACTCTCTTACTAATCGGGAATTTTGATATACAGATTGAAGAAAAAAAGCGATTTCGACAAACTTTTCAAAAAAGGTAAAAAAGGGTTTTCAAAATCGCTTACAATGCTGTATTTTCCGTCGGAATCTTTCAAAATAGGTTATTCGGTCAGTAAAAAACACGGCAACGCCGTCCAAAGAAACAGAATAAAAAGGCTTTTACGGGCTGCCGCGAGAAATTCTTTTGCCGACTTGAAGCGTAATTACAGAATAGTGATTATGCCGAGGGTTGCCGAAGAATATACTTTCGACAGGTTTTTATCGGATATGAATTACCTTAAAAAGAAGGAAAACCTTTAATGAGAATACTCAACGAAATTTTTATAAAAATTCTCAAATTTTATAAAAAATACTTATCCCCGGGCATCAAATCGGGGTGTATTTTTACGCCTACTTGCAGCGTTTACGCTATCGAGGCGTTCGAGAAACACAATTTCGTTACGGGACTTGCCTTAACTATATGGCGGGTTCTTCGTTGCAATTCTTTTAATAAAGGCGGTTTCGACCCCGTTCCCGACAACAAAAACAAACTTAAATGGCTTATTTGAACTAACGCTTTATATTTAGCGTTGTTTTTTAGTAAGTAAAGGAGTCAAATGTATCTTTTTAACGTTCTTGCCGCGGTTTCGTCTACTATCGTATCCTACGGCAGCGGCGCATTCGGCAATTTTACGGTAAGGTATCAATGGCTTTGCAATATTATAGCCAAAATAATAGAATTTTCCGGAGACGTAGGACTCGGAGTTATAATATTTACCGTAATTTTAAAGTTGATTACTCTCGCCCCCGACGTTTTTTCAAGGGTTTCGATGAAGAAAAACGCCTTGAAAATGGAAGAGATGAGAGAGGATCTCGAAAAACTACAAAAACAATACGCGAACGATAAGGTAAAATATCAGCAGAAAATAGCGGCTCTTTACAAAAAGAACGGTTACTCTGCCTTTTCGGCTTGTCTGCCGACGATTATCACGCTCGTTTTCTTCTTTATCGTAATCGGAGCGTTCAACTCTTATTCTCAGCGAAGCGAGTTTTATATTTTCAAGGACATGGGAGCGGCTTACGACGAAGCCGTCAATTCCTTTACCGAAGGCGAAAATCCGACCGTAACTAAAAAAGACAACGGCTATGAACTTAACTTTGAAAATATACTGAAAACCGACGGTTTGGACGGCTGTTTTACCTACGACGGAGAAAATTTCAATCTCGTCAAGTCGAAATCGGGCGAACTTGTAGGCAAGTATTCCGACCTCGGAAAGTATTTCGATAACGGCGAATTCAACAAATCGCAAGAGGATATATATGCCCTCTACGTTTCCGCTTGTCAGAACGCTATTATTAAAAAACTCGACGAGGGAAAGATAAAAACGCTCGTCGACGATAAAATTATTACTAAAAGCGACGACGGACAAATCTACTCTATATATAATTTACAGGAATTTATAGAAAAATGTCCCGAACTTTCGGCGTATTTCAAGGACGGCGAAGAGGGTAAAATCTTAAACAACGAAGAGTGTTTCAAAATCGAAGGAGTAAGCGAAGCGTTCGAGGCGGAAGCAAATTCGTTCGTCGCGAAAACCGCTCTCGAAGATTATATCGGTAAAGACTATAAGGAAACGGTAGTTCTCGAAAAAGCGAGACAAGCGGCTCGGACTTCCTATTTAAACAACAAGGCGAAGTCGAAAATGTTTCCTTGGATAAAGAATATTTGGGCTCCCGACTGCGCGTGGTCGGCAGTTATCCCCACTCACAAGAAACTTGTGGATAAACTCGGCGGCTCGAAAAATCAAGAGAAAATCGGACTTCTCGCGAAAGAAGAGACTTATAACGAACTCACCTATTACCTCGCCGATTACAAGAAAACAGGGTTCAGTTTCAAATACGGAAACGGTTGGTTCATTCTCGTTGTTTTGTCGATAGGGGCTATGCTCGGTTCGACGGTTATTATGAATAAAACGCAGAAAACACAGATTCAGTTGTCGTCGGTAGAGGGAGACGCGTCCACCGCGGCTTCCACGCAGAAAATGATGACTTGGATGATGCCGATTATGTTCGGCGTATTCGCGTTTATTTATTCGGCGGCGTTCTCGATATATATGATTACAAACTCGCTGCTCTCGACGGGATCGACTTTGCTTATCAATTTTATAGTCGAAAAGTCGTTCAAGAAAAAAGCGGAGAAACTCGAAAAAGAAAGAATCGAAAATCACAGATACGGAAAGTTGAGATAAAGGGTATCTGAAAATTAAGGAGTATATTATGGAATTTACAGGCAAAACCGTACAGGAAGCGGTTGAAAACGGTTTAAAAGAGTTGGGCGTGACCGAAGATAAAGCGGTCTGGAAAGTTTTGGAAGAACCCACGAAAGGTATTTTAGGTATCGGAGCGAAAAAAGCGAAAATCGAAATGTCGGTTAAAAAGACGGACGGAGAAAGGGCTGTCGAGTTCGTGAACGGACTTTTAGACCTTATGGGAGTAAATGCGAAAGGCAAACTCTCCGAAGAGGACGAAAGGGTTGTTATAGACGTTATCACCGACGATTCCCCCTCTATTATCGGTTACAGAGGCGAAGTTCTGGACGCCCTTCAATCTCTTGCGGGAGCGGTCGCTAATATCGGCAGAGACGATTACAGAAGAGTGGTCGTAGACTGCGAGAATTACAGGACGAAGAGAGAGGACACGCTCGTCGCTCTCGCTCACAAACTCGAAGCGAAGGCTGTCAGAATGGGCAGAAAAATTAACTTAGAGCCTATGAACCCGTACGAAAGAAGAATTCTCCACTCGGCGTTATCGGAGAGTGCGGACGTTAAAACGCAGTCGGAAGGCAAAGAGCCGAACAGATACGTTTCGATAATACCGAACAATCTCCAAGACCCGAACGATAAAGGACTTTTCGAGAAGAGATCGCAAGGCGGCAGGAGAGATTTCAAAGGCGGCAGAAACGATCGCGGAGACCGCGGAGATCGTAGAGACGGATATAGAGGCGGTAAATTCAAGGGCGGCAGAAGAGACGGCGGATTTAAGGGCGGCAGAGATTCCGCTCCCCGTCAGCCGAGACCCAAGACGAGCGGCTTCGGAACGTTCCTCGGAAACAGCAACAACATAAAGAAAGACGGCGAATAATACGCTATATTGTTCTCGTCTTGTATAGTAGCGGCGAAAAAAACGGTTTAAAGTTTAAAGCCGTCGATATGGTTTGCGAAGAAAGGTAAAAAAGCGAAGACAGAAAAAGGGTAAAAAAGAAAAAGAGACAGAAAGTATCAGTATTACGCCGCAAAAATGCAAGACATTTTTGCGGC
>CALGVF010000279.1 GCA_937920115.1 uncultured Clostridia bacterium | reverse complement strand
GTCTAACGGCGTATTTTTAGGCTAAGACAAGGCGTGCGAACGGCTTAATACTTGACGTATAAGCCGCGAGCAGAACAAAGTATTAGTCAAAAATACGCCGTTAGACCATGGTTCGTATTACTCTTGGCAGGCATAGCAAACCGCCTTCGATTCTCTCTTGTTGCAAAATAAATTATATCACTTTCGACAGATTTTGGCAAGTAAAAATGTTGTTGTCGGAAACGATTATTTAGAACTTCCGCTTGCGGGAAACAGCAATCTTTTCCCTCCAAAACAAAAGATAATTTACAAGAAAACTGACTTTTTAAATTTTTTTTACATTTTTTGTTAAAATGGCTTCATTTTATTTGATTATCGGGAAAGTTTGTGCTATATTTTTCTCGAAATTTTTACTAAGGAGTTATTTGTCGTTGACCATCGGAGACTTGAACGAGTTACGCTCAGTTCTCTGTGGCTATTCTTGAAAAGAATACGCTATGAATAAGGAATACGAAGAACCTGCGTTAAATATTATCATTTTACCCAACGTTTTAACAGCAAGCGGCGATTTCAAATTAGGCGAAGACAATATTTACGAAGGCGAACAGCCCGACAGATGGTAATAAAAACAACAATTATTTTCTCGCGGTAAGCAACGGTTCTTACGCTCGTTCGTCCTATCCCCTGTCGACTTGACTTCCATTTTTCATTCCGTCAGCCCGCTTTTCCCGATGAAGAAAAACTATGATAATCGACTTATAGGGCTACTTTTAAAAAGTAATTAACTTTGAAACAATATAAAAGAGGGGCTGTAAAAAAAACAAAATCTATTTTAGTTTTTACAGCAAATACCGTCTATTTCAAAAAAACGGGGATATATCGCTATTTTTCATGCCTGCCCCTTTGGGGAAGGTGTCAACGAAGTTGACGAAAGAGGTCATTAAAAAGATTTATCTAAATTTATAAAAAGTAAAACCTCTCTCGTCTTGACTTCCATTTCATTTCGTCAAGCCACTCTCCCCAAAGGGGAAAGCAAGTAAAAAAGAATCTTTTTACATTAGAAAAAGACTGCATTTCTATCTTTTCTGATAGATTTGCAGTCTTTGTTTATTTTGCTGTTTTTTTACAACCCCTTTCTTTATGGGTTTTTATTGCTCTTAACGTATTTTACCGATATAGTCGGAAATAAATTGCTCTACCGTGTTGTCTTCCGAAGTACCTTCGTGACAACGTGTTATGCCCGCCTTTGCACAGATTTCTTTAAATTCTGCCGTAAAATTCGCTTTCGCGGTATCTACCGAAGTTGTCAGACTAGTCGCTCCTAGCATTTTCCTTTGGTCTAAATTTGTAAGAGTATCAGCATAGTACCCTTTTAAAGTCGTTCCGTAGTAATGCAATATCGAAGCGTAGGACGAAGCCTCTACTCCGTATAACCTTTTCAAGTATACGCCTTTCTGCTCGTCCGTAAGGTCGGTTGAAGCATTTACTGCATCTATCGCGTTTTTAATTTTCTGTAAACTCGCGCAATGCTCGCCGACGGTCACTTTTCCGTAATATTCATTTCCGCTCTTTACGGGATAATCGTCGTTGTTATCGGCGTAATATCCGTCGTAGTCGTCACAGTACTCCTTAACGTAAGAAGCGGCAATCGAACCGAAATAATTTTTGATAAAATTATCTCTTAAATCTTTCGCTTTAAGCGTACTATCGAACATTTTTCTCGACCAAATATAACTACGCATTTCCGACTGCCATATATTGTCCGCGTCATACGCCCCGAGTACGAGGAGCATTTCAACGTTCATTTCGTTCACTTCGTCGATTATTCCGTCGATAGCAGTCATAGTCGTACCGAAGTAAGACAGATAGTTATTATACGACGCGTCGTAAAGCCAAAGGATAAGCGAACCTTTGTTTTCGCCCGCCGTGAGATTTTTCCAACCTTCGAGACATTCTTTATAATAAATCGTCGTACCGTCTTTACGGGAAGAAAACGCATTCTGATTTTCGGACAAAAGCGAATATCTCATATCGCTGTACTCGGCGTACCAGATACATAAGTCTTTGTCTACGGTAACGCCGCCCGTGGGCGCGACTACGGTATAGGAATAAGCGAAAGTGACTATCTTAAATTCTCTGCCGCTAAGTTCCCCGTCCGCTCTCAACTCTTCGAGAAGTTTATTGCAAAACCTTACCAAGACTCCGCTTCTGCCGTATTTCTCGGCGGCGGCGTTGCAGTAATCGCAAGTACAATACCCCTCGCCGTCCTCTTGCTCGAACGTGAAATATTTAGTGTTCGGCGAATTTTTTATAAGTCCTTTCATACTCGCTTTTACAAGAGAAAAGGTTGAAATCGCCCCGTCCGTATTGTAATCTACGCCGTTCGTAAGGCAAGGAACGTAGCCGCCGTCAACGTTTGCGTTCGCGGGGCAATAAACCGTTCCCCAATATTCCTCTCCGACGTAAAATCTCGCGTTATGAGTACCCGAACCGATACTTCCGAACTCGACCATGCCGCCCTGAGCGTTTGTCAAAGCCGCATAAGAGGTGTTCAAACCCGATTTTGCGGTAAAGTCGAGGTCGGCTCCGCTGTAACAGGTTTTATATTCGAGATAATGTCTCATAGCGACGCTCGGGCTTCCGTCAAGGTCCAAACCTACGAAATCGTAAGAAATGA
>CALGVF010000278.1 GCA_937920115.1 uncultured Clostridia bacterium | reverse complement strand
ATAACGGTAATTGGTTTGTCGACGGTGTCGATACGGGCGTTAAAGCGACGGGAGAGAAAGGCGAAAAAGGCGACAAGGGCGACCAAGGCGAAAAGGGTTCCGACGGTAAGGACGGCGTGGACGGCTCTGACGGCAAAGACGGTTCGGACGGTCTGAACGGCTCGAACGGCAAAACTCCCGAAATCTCCATAGGTGATAACGGTAATTGGTTTGTCGACGGTGTCGATACGGGCGTTAAAGCGACGGGAGAAAAAGGCGATAAAGGCGATAAAGGCGATAAAGGCGACCAAGGAGAAAAAGGCGACAAGGGCGACCAAGGCGAACAGGGAGAACAAGGAGAAAAAGGCTCCGACGGTAAAGACGGCGTGAACGGCTCAGACGGAAAAGACGGACAGAGAGGCAAGTCGGCATACGAATTATACGTAGAAAAGTATGGATACCGAGGTACGGAAGAAGAATGGCTCGACGACCTCGTGAACGGCAGACTCGGTATAAGAGAAACCTATACCGTAACGTTTGACTCGAACGGCGGAAGCGAAGTCGATAGTCAAGAAGTTTTAGACGGCAAGAGGGCGAATAAACCCTACGCCCCGAGCAGAACGGGCTATACGTTCGGCGGTTGGTATTTAGACTCGACCGAATGGAATTTCGCAATTTACACTATTACGGACGACACGACTTTGACGGCTAAATGGACGGCGAATACGTACACCGTTAAACTCGTTGTTGACGGCGAAACGCCGTTCCCAGATATGGTCGCGACCTATGACGACGACTACGAACTTCCGACTCCGCCCAAAAAAGAGCGGCATCAATTTGTCGGTTGGAGCGACGGCGAAAAAATTTATGATCAGTCGGGCAAATGGACGACGGCGTCCGACGTCACTCTTACGGCAATCTATAAACCCGATACGTACACTATCACGTTTGAAGACGCCGATGTCACCCCGATGGAAGTAGCCTACAACGACAATTCCTATACTCTGCCAACTCCCGAAAAGGAAGGCTATATGTTTTTGGGTTGGTATCTGAACGGAGAACAATTTACGGGCGGTAATTGTCTCGTCGAAAATATAACCCTTACGGCAAGGTGGGAAAAAGCGACGGAAGAATACGCGTACAGCGACGAAAACGGCGAAATAGTTATACTTAAACTCAAAAGCGGCGTTACGGAATTTACCGTTCCGACCGAAGTGGACGAACTTCCCGTAACGAATATAGCAAGCGACGCGTTCGCGGACAACACCGATCTCGTTTCTCTGACTTTTGACGGCTCGTTTAAGAACTACACCGAGAAAATGCTTCAAGGTTGTACCTCTCTTAAAAATCTCGTTTTGTCGGGCTCATACGATAAGTCTTTACACTTCCTCTTCGGCAACGATATAACCGCCGTACCCGAAAGTCTCGAAACGGTAAGTTTTGCTTTAAACAGTGAAACTATCAATACGACGATGCTTGAAAAGATAATGGCAAATCACACGATAACCTATGTTATACCCGAAGGGATAACCGAAATTAAGCCGAATCAATACACAGATAAGTCGGGGTTGACCTCGCTGTCTTTGCCGAAATCATTACAAAAGATAGGAGAAGAGGCGTTTAATTATTACTCGTACAACCTAAAAGACGTAGATTACCAAGGCACTCTCGCCGATTGGTGCAAAATAGATGGTTTAGAGAACCTCTTGGATCACCAAGTGTCCCAAAATATAAAAATAAACGGAGCGAAACTCGAAGGCGAAATAGTAATTCCCGACGGCATTACCGAAATAAAAGACGGTGCTTTCCGTTTTTTCACCGCTATTACGAGCGTAATAATTCCCGATGGTGTATTGAAAATCGGAAGTGGGTCGTTCTATTACTGCAAAGGCTTAACAAACATAAATATTCCCGATAGCGTAACGGAAATTGGAAATACATCATTCAGCACTTGCACTGAGTTGGAAAGCATATCTATTCCCGACAGCGTAACATTCGTAGGCAGCGGGGCTTTTGATAATTGCAGTCAACTCGTAACCGTTATCGACGGAATAAAATACGTAGACAGTTGGGCGATAAAATATGAAAGTAACGGCATAGTGACGGCGAACATAAAAGAAGGAACAAAAGGTATAGGCGGCTCGGCATTTTACGGTTGCAGTCAGCTCAAAACGATAAACGTTCCCGCTTCGGTAAAAGGAATATCAAACCTTGCTTT
>CALGVF010000277.1 GCA_937920115.1 uncultured Clostridia bacterium | reverse complement strand
TACTCGGTATTTCGCAAATCAAATGCGAACTCGAAGACTTGTGTCTTAAATATCTCGACCCCGAGGCTTACGAGTTTTTATCCGTCAATATCAACAGCGAGATAAGCGAAAGGCAGGAATTCGTCAACTATGCCGTAAACGAGATAAAGAAAATTTTAGCCGAATCGGAAATCGAGGGCGAAGTATTCGGCAGAACGAAGCATTTTTACAGTATTTACAAGAAAATGAAGCGTCAGAACAAGACGCTCGACCAAATTTACGACCTTACGGCTGTAAGAATTATCGTGGACACGATAGACCAATGTTACGAACTTCTCGGCAAAATTCATAAGCAGTGGAAGCCTATCCCCGGCAGAATCAAAGACTATATCGCGATGCCGAAAGAGAATATGTACCAAAGTCTGCACACTACGGTAGTTACGGACATAGGTAAGATATTTGAAATTCAGATCAGAACGAAAGAAATGAACCGCACCGCCGAATACGGTATCGCGGCTCATTGGAAATACAAGGAAAACAAAGAAAACACCGACGCTTTCGACAAGAGGCTGAGTTGGATAAGAGAAGTAATGGAATGGCAGGGCGGGCTTAACAACTCGACCGAATTCCTCGAAAGTTTAAAGGGCGACGTCTACAACAGCGAGGTGCTTGTATTCACCCCGAAAGGCGAGGTTATAAGCCTTGTAAAGGACGCTACGCCTATCGACTACGCGTACAGAATTCATACCGAAGTCGGCAACAAGTGCGTCGGGGCGAAAGTAAACGGCAAAATGGTGCCGCTCAACACGACTTTGCACGTCGGCGACGTAGTCGAGATAATCACTTCCAAACTCTCGAAAGGTCCGTCTTGGGATTGGCTCAGAATAGCGAAATCGTCGGGAGCGAAAGCGAAAATCAAGGCGTTTTATAAAAAGGCGATGCAAGCCGACAACGAGAAACTCGGTCGGAGCATGTTGGAAGCGGAAGCGAAAAACAGAGGTTACGTTTTCGGCGAACTTTTAAACCCTGTCAGTTTCGAGCGAGTCAGCGCGAGACTTTCCGTCTCGACCCCCGAAGAAATGTACGCGGCGGTCGGTTGCGGAGCAATCGGCGTAAATCAGGTACTTTTAAAACTGATAGACTTCTATAAAAAGGAACTTCCGAAGCCCGAAAAAATCGCCGAAAGCAAGGTCAAAAGGGCTTCCGAAAACGTCGGCGGCGTAAAGATAAAGGGCATGGACGGACTTCTCGTGAGGTTCGCGGGCTGTTGCAACCCCGTTCCGGGCGACGAAATAGTCGGTTTCGTGTCGAGGGGCAGGGGCGTTACGGTTCACCGCAAGGACTGTCCGAACATGAAAAACGAAGACCCCGAGAGACTTCTCGAAGCCGAGTGGACGAACGACAGCGGTTCTTACAGCGTGTCCGTAAAAGTCACGGGCGGCGAGGACGCTCCGATACTCGTCTGCGTGTCGAACGCCTGCACCGAACTCGGACTTATGATAGTCTCCGTAAACGGAAGAATAGACGGCAAAAACCATCAGTCGATAGTCGATTTCACCATTAAACTGAACAGGAAAGGCGACCTCGACCAACTCATAAACAAAGTAAAACAAAATCCCTGCATAGCGGATATTTACAGGACGGTAACGTGATAAAAATAATAAAAAAAGTAGTCGAGCCGCTCGACGCGAATTGCTATACGATAATAGACGACGAAACGAAAGATTGCCTGATAATCGACCCCGGGGCGGACTTTTCGAGTGTGTTCAACCTTGCGACGGTCAAAAATCTGTCGGTCAAAGGGGTGCTTTTGACGCACGGACATTTCGACCACGCCGCAAGCGGGTACTTAGCGAGAGAGAACGGAATAAAGGTCTACATTTCGGAGGGCGACGCCTATATGCTGTCCTCTCGGGATAATCTCGCTTCGAGGTTCGGGCTTTCGTACCCCTTTTATACGGCTGACGAAACTTTCGGTAACGGCGAACTGCAACTCGGCAGCATAAAAGTTAAAACGATATTGACCCCGGGGCATACGAAAGGTTCGGCGTGTTTCATAATCGACGGCAAACTTTTCTCGGGCGACACTCTATTCAAAGAGGACTTCGGCAACTACAATTTCCCGACGGGAAGTCTCGCCGATTTGAAAAACTCGCTTAAAAACGTACTCTTTAAACTCGACGGCGACTACGTCGTCTACACGGGACACGGCGACAAAACCACGCTTGAAGCGGAAAGGAAGAATAACTACATAAATGAATATCAGGACTGACGCCGAGTGGCTCGAAGCGGAATTTATCGAAGAAAGCAAGTTTTTTAAGATAAGCGAACGGGATATAGAGGTTACGCATACGGCGAGGGAAGAAAACGGAACCTTTATAAACGAACTTACCGTGGACGGGAAAAAGTACGGGTACAGCGATAGTCACGCATACTCGAACGAGTTGGAACGCAAGCGGTATTTCAGAAGATACGCGAAATTGTCGCTTTACAGGGCGTTGTCCGATTATTCGGGTGAAAAACTCGAATGGGGAGCGTTGACGGGGATAAGACCCGTGAAATTTGCCTATTCCGAGGGCGAAAAATGGCGTGAAGTCATGCAAAGCGAGATGTTCGTTTCGGATAACAAAATCGAAATGGTCGCTCGCATAATGGAAATGCAAAAGGGAACATACGAGATAAAAGAGGGTAACGCCGACTTTTTCGTCGGTATTCCGTTCTGTCCGTCGAGGTGTCTGTATTGTTCTTTCGTCTCTAACGAAATCGGCAAAGAAAAGCAGTTGGACGGGTACGTCGAAGCCCTTTGCAAGGAGATTGAGGCGACTAAAAAACACGTTAAAAGCCTCCGTTCGGTATATGTGGGCGGAGGAACGCCCGTGTCGTTGCCGCTCGATAAGTTGGATAAAATACTTACGGCGATAGGAAAACCCGAGACCGAGTACACGGTCGAAGCGGGCAGACCCGATTGCATAACCGAAGGGACTTTAAAACTTCTGAAAAGTCACGGCGTTACGAGAATTTGCGTAAATCCGCAGACTTTCAACGATAAAACGCTTAAAATAATAGGCAGAAAGCACACCGCCGAGGATATAATCGAAAAATACAGACTTGCTAAGGAATACGGGTTCGACGTGAACATGGACTTAATCGCGGGGCTTCCCGACGAGTCGTTCGAGGACTTCAAACACAGTATAGATACGGCGGTTTCTTTGTCTCCCGACAATATCACCGTCCATACTTTGTCCTTGAAAAAGGGCAGTATTTTAAAGGAAAAAGTCGAGCGGCTCCCCGAGGGCGAAATCGACAAAATGATAAATTACTCAGCCTATAAGTTGATTAACGAGGGTTACGAGCCGTATTACATGTACAGGCAGAAGTACATGGCGGGCAATTTGGAGAACACGGGTTACACGAAAAAGGGCAAGGCTTGCGTTTACAATATCGACGTCATGGAAGAGATTGCGGACAACCCCGCATGCGGAGCGAACGCGGTATCTAAGAGGTTTTTCCCGAGCGAGGACAGAATCACGAGATACGGCTCGCCCAAGGATATAGCGACCTATATCGCCAAAATCGACAAGATTATTTCGGACAAAGAGGAATTTTTCGGATAATCGGAGAAAACGGCGTAAAAACGTTTGCATTTTTCACTTATATATGATAATATTGTAACGTGCTTGCGACGCAGTAATGCGAATACTCGACGCTTTGGCTTCGCCGCATAGCGAATATTTCCATTCAGGAGGATAAACAATATGGAAAAAGAAAAGAAATCGGAAATTATCGAAGAGTTTAAGAGACACGACGGCGACACGGGTTCCGCGGAAGTTCAGATCGCCCTTTTGACTGAGAGAATCAATCACTTGAACGAGCATCTTAAACTCAACAACAACGATAAACATTCTCGTCGCGGACTTCTCAAAATGGTAGGTCGCAGAAAGGGAATGCTCGATTATCTTAAATCTGTGGACATCGAAAAGTACAGAGAGATAATAGCGAAACTCGGTCTCAGAAAGTAAGACCCAAGCAGGGAGTATACCATACTCCCTTTTTTGCTATTTAGTACGTCCATAGCGACCCCGACAATACGGGGTCAAAAAACGTAAGCGTCGTTCCGAAAATAAGGAACGTTCCTTGAACCTGCGATGAGTTTGTCGCGGGTTATAAAATCAGAGAAAGGAGAACAAAATGTTAGAAAATCACAAAGTATTCAAAACTACGGTAGGCGGCAGAGAAGTCAGCGTAGACGTCGGCAAGTACGCTCAGCAGGCTAACGGCTCGTGTATCGTAAGATGCGGAGAAACGGTTGTAATGGTAAACGTTACCATGGCGACCGAACCGAGACCGGGAATGGACTTCTTCCCCCTTTCGGTAGACTATGAAGAGAAGATGTATTCGGTCGGAAAAATTCCGGGCGGATTCAAAAAGAGAGAGGGAAGAGCGAGCGATAAGGCGATTTTGGTATCGAGACTTATCGACAGACCGATAAGACCTCTTTTCCCGAAGGGACTTTTCAACGACGTAACGGTTGTCGCAACCGCCCTTTCGGTAGACCCCGACATCGCTCCCGAACCGCTTGCTATGCTCGGCAGTTCGATAGCGATCAGTATTTCGGATATTCCGTGGGCAGGTCCTACGGGTTCGGTAGTAGTCGGAATGGTCGACGGCAAGTACGTTATCAACCCGACGGTCGCTCAGAAAGAGAGAAGCGTTCTCGCCCTTAACCTCGCAGGCACGAAAGACGCCATAATGATGGTCGAGGCGGGCGCGAAAGAAGTTGACGACGAAGTAATGGTCGGAGCGATACTTTTCGGACACGAAGAAATAAAGAAGCAGTGCGCGTTTATCGAGGGCATCGTCGCCGAGTGCGGAAAGAAGAAACTCGAAATGGAACTCTATCACGTTCCCGAGGATCTCGACGCTGCCGTAAGAGCGTATGCGAGCGAAAAACTCGACTACGCTTTGGACACTTTCGACAGATTTGAAAGACAGGCTCGTCAGGACGAAGTAGAAAAAGACGTTCTCGAACATTTTGCGGACGCTTATCCCGATATGGCGAGAGAACTCAAAGATTCTCTCTATTACATTACGAAAGAGAAGGTAAGAGCGAAGATAACCAACCTCGGCGTAAGACCCGACGGCAGAAGCCTTACCGAAATCAGACCTATCTGGTGCGAACACGGAATACTTCCGAGAGTACACGGCAGCGGCGTATTCACGAGAGGTATGACGCAGGTTATGACCACCTGTACTTTGGGAACTATCTCCGAAGTTCAGAAACTCGAAGGTCTCGACAACGAAGAATACAAGAGGTATATCCACCACTATAATATGCCCGGCTACGCTTCGGGCGAGGCTAAGCCTTTAAGAAGCCCCGGCAGAAGAGAAATCGGACACGGAGCGTTGGCTGAAAGGGCTTTGGAACCCGTTATTCCGTCCGAGGACGAATTCCCGTACGCAATCAGACTTGTTTCCGAAGTTTTGTCGTCCAACGGCTCGACTTCTCAGGCTTCCGTCTGCGGTTCGACCCTCGCTCTTATGGACGCGGGCGTTCCAATCAAGGCTCCCGTAGCAGGTATTGCAATGGGTCTTATCAAGGATACCGAGAGCGGAAAAATCAGCGTTCTTTCGGATATTCAGGGCTTAGAGGACTTCCTCGGCGATATGGACTTCAAGGTAGCGGGTACCGCTAAGGGTATCACGGCTATCCAAATGGATATAAAGATTAAGGGTATCAGCGAAGAAATTTTGAGAAAGGCAATCAAGCAGGCTAACGAGGGCAGACATTTCATACTCGGCAAAATGCTCGATTGTATTCCCGCTCCGAACCCGAGCCTTTCCAAATACGCTCCGAAGATTATTTCGTTCAATATCGACACCGATAAAATCAAAGACGTTATCGGCAGCGGCGGCAAGACGATTAACAAGATTATCGACGAGACGGGCGTTAAGATTGATATCGACGACAACGGTAAAGTCTGCATAGCGACCTACGGCGAAGACCTTTCGATGGCTGAAAAAGCGAAAGCGATGGTTATGTCGATAGCGAGAGACCCCGAAATCGGCGATATGTTCATTTCGACGGTCGTCAGAATCCTTCCGAAAGTCGGCGCGTTCTGCGAACTCGCTCCCGGAAAAGACGGTATGATTCACATTTCCAAAATGAGCGATAAGAGAATCAACAGCGTTGACGAAGTGCTTGCTATCGGCGATATGGTTAAAGTCGAAATCATCAAGATAGGCGAAAAGGGTATCGACCTTAAACTCCTTGAAAAGATGGGCGAATAATAAAATCGTAAAAACAAAAAGAATTGTCTTGTTTTAGGGCAATTCTTTTTTCATCTTTTGCATATTTTAAACAATTTAAGCGACTTTAATAGATTTTTGA
>CALGVF010000276.1 GCA_937920115.1 uncultured Clostridia bacterium | reverse complement strand
TTTACTCGAACAAGACAGGTTTATTCCGTTCGTGGAGACGGGCAGGCATACCTTTGATTTCAGAATAGGATACTGTAAACTTTCCGAACTCGAAAACGCAACGCAGGAGTTCGTTGCGAGAAAAGAAGGGCTGAATTACTTTCCCCACGGGGAGTACGCTCAGCCGAAAAAGTTTGAGATTTCCGATAAATCGGTGTCGCTTTCGTCCTGCCGCTTCGTCGGCGAAGAGTACGAATTGAGACTTTTCAACAATAACGCCGACGAGCGTTCGGCGATAATATCCGTCGACGGAATAAAGTCGGAGTATAAGTTCGGCAGTTGCGAGGTCAAAACGCTCGTTTTCGACGGTAAAAAATTCAGAGAAAAAGAATTGTGGGTTTAAATATGACTATAACTTTTAAATCGCTGAGATTCGACGTGATTGACGGGCGAATTTATCTTACCGATTTCGGCGGTATGAGAAGAGACGCGAATAAAACCGAGCGTATGCCGCTTTCGGCGATTCAACTCGTCGGCGGGAACAGCGAAGCCGTTTATCAGACTTCGTTCGTCGGCGGCAGCGAAAGCAAAAATCTTAAATACGTGTCTTGCGAAACGGTCGGCGATACGCTCCGAGTGAGAGAAGCGAACGACAAAATCGAGGTCGAGACGGAGTTCGTCGCTTACGACGACACGAACGCGATTTCGGTCGTAAAGTATATAAAAAACGTTACGGACGGCGTTTTGAAAATAGAAAACGCGGCTACGCTTTTTTTAAACGGGGTAGGCGGCGGAATAGATAAAGCCGATAAAACCTACTTTTATAAGTTCGTACAGAGTCACCATTCCGAGTGTCAGCCTCGGAGATTTTCCCTTTTCGATTACGGATTTTTCCGTTCCTACGCGAGGAATTTCAAAAAATTATCTCACTCCAACGTAGGTTCGTGGTCGACGAAAGAAGAGTTGCCGCAAGGAATTATCGAAAACGGCGAAACGGGCGAGTTTTTGATGTTTCAAATCGAAAGCAATCATAATTGGTATTACGAAGTTTCCGCTTCGGAGGACGATTTTTACCTCGCCCTTTCGGGCAATTCCTCGCCGTCGCACAGGTATGCAAAGCGGTTGAACCCGAACGAAACGTATAAAACGGCAAGGGTGGCGTTCTGCTACGGAAACGGTTTGAACGGCGTTTTGGAGCAAATGACGAAATACCGCAGAAAAATAGCGGGGCGTTGTCTTGCCGACGAAAATCTGCCCGTAATATTCAACGAGTATATGCACTTGTCGTGGGACAGCCCTTCCGAGGAAAAAACGAGAAAGTACGCGGAAACGATTGCCGCGGCGGGAGCGGAGTATTACGTTATCGACTGCGGTTGGCACGACGACGTGGACGACGGCGTATGGGTCTATCCGTATATGGGAGCGTGGAAGGAAAGCAGAAAGAAATTCCCGAACGGAGTCCGCAAAACGACAGACTATATCCGCTCGCACGGAATGAAAGCGGGACTGTGGATAGAACCCGAAATCGTCGGAATTAAATGCGAAGAGATGCTCGGTTACTATGACGACGACTGCTTTTTGAAGCGGAACGGCGAGAGAATCTGCGTTTCGGACAAGTATATTCTGAATTTCGGAAACGAAAAGGTGAGGGCTTATCTGACTTCCGCGGTTCGCCGTATGGTTTGCGAGTACGGAGCGGATTATATAAAAGCGGACTACAACGTAGATTCGGGCTTCGTCGACGGAGACTTTGAAAAGGAAAGGGAAGCGTATCTCGAT
>CALGVF010000275.1 GCA_937920115.1 uncultured Clostridia bacterium | reverse complement strand
TGCTCAGGCGATAAATCTCGTCGCTTTTATACCCATGGCGATAATTTCGCTCATAATTCATATAAAAAACAAGCGAGTTAAAAAGGACGGAATAGTCTGGATAATAGTTCCCGCCGCTATTACGTCGCTCGGCGGGAGTTTCGCCGCTCAGGCATTGGACGGCGAAATTCTGAAAAGGATATTCGGCGGTTTTTTGCTTCTTTTGTCCGTCGTACAATTTTTCGCCAAAGAAATAGAAGAAAAGTTGGAGAAAACGGACTGATTGCCTGTTATTATATGTAAAAGCACTACATATAGTGGCAAGTTGCACAATTACGACGGTAATTTGCACAAATATGCGAAAACCCCCTTTTCAAAACGGAAAAGATGTGATAAAATGTAAGGGTATAAAGGGCGGATACCGGACAAGATTCGTATCATTCTTGTCTGGTATCACAAATCGCATAAAATTAGAATCAAGGACGGCACAAAAAGTGGAAAAGATCGGTATTATCGACCTCGGGTCGAATAGCGCGAGACTTGTTATCGTCGAGATGCTCGGCGACGGACATTTTATCGTTATAGATCAGTTGAAAGAAAGCGTAAGGCTCGGCAAAGACATGGAAAGAGACGGGTTTTTGAAACCGCAACGAATCGCGGAGACTATGAAAACCCTTAAAATGTTCAGAAAACTCTGCGACGCTTACGAGATAGAGAAGATTATCGCGGTCGCGACGGCGGCGGTCAGAAGGGCGAAAAATCAGAGGAGTTTCCTCGACGAAGTCGCCACTACCTGCGGCATAAAACTGAGAGTTCTGACTGCGGACGAAGAGGCTACATACGTATATAAAGGCGTAATAAACACCATGGATATTCCGAAAGGACTTATCCTCGAAATCGGCGGCGGCTCGACCAAAATCGTACATTACAACAGAAAAAATCTTCTGCATTTCGAGACCCTTCCGTTCGGAGCGGTCACTTTGACCGAACTCTTCCAAGGCGACGGACTTGCCCCCGAAGAGCAGGCGGCTAAAATCGAGGAGTTTTTCACCGAACAGTTGAAGAGAATAGAGTGGCTCAAAGAAATCGACCCCGAAACGCAGATGATAGGCGTGGGCGGTTCGTTCAGAAGCCTTTGCAAACTCAGCAAAATGGTAAAGAAAAGCCCTTTGAACACCGTTCACAATTACAGAATATCGCTCGAAGAGTTCGACAATATTTACGATATGCTCAAAGTTCTCGACCTCGACAAGAAGAAGAGAATCAAAGGTATTTCTTCGTCGAGAGCGGACATACTTCCGAGCGCTCTCGCGGCTATCAAGAGTTTCTTAGGGTATATGAATTTCAATCAGATAGTAATATCGGGTTGCGGACTTCGCGAAGGCTTAATGTTCAACTACGCTATGCCCTCGACTATCGAGAAACCGATAAGCGACGTTATGACTTACAGTCTGCAAACGCTCGTAAGGTTCTATAACTGCAATCAGAAGCACGTGGAACACGTTGTGAACTTGTCTGTTCAACTTTTCAAGCAACTGAGAGTTCTTCACAAATTCCCGAGACAGTATCTCAAAATTCTGAAAGTTGTAGCGATGCTTCACGACGCGGGAACCTCGATAAAATATTACGATTACGAAAAGCATACGGCTTATATCATATTGAATGCAAGCATTTACGGAATGACGACCCGCGAGATAGTAATGGCTTCGCTTGTGGCTTCCGTTCACAGCAACGACGATTTCAATATGAGCGACATTGCGAAATACAAGGCGTTTATCAGCGAAGAAGACATAGACGCGATAAGAAAACTCGGAATAATGCTTCGTATTGCGGAAAGTCTCGACAGAAGTATGTCGTCCTGCGTAGTGGGGCTTAACTGCGACGTATTGGGCGATTCGGTAATAATGAAAACGGAAGTCGAAGGCGACGCTTCGCTCGAAATAAAGGACGCGTTCTCCGCATACTCCGATTTCAGAAGAATATTCCACAAGAACCTTGAAATACTTTAACATAGGGAATTGAGGCGAATAGAGTAATAAATAACAAACAGCAAATAACAAATTAAAAACTGCGAACCGAATTTAAGGTTCGCAGTTTTTTAACGTAAGAGTACGTTTTGATTTCTCAATGTTGTAGACTTTCTTGCTTTCCCCTTTGGGGAAAGTGGCTTGACGGAATGAAATGGAAGTCAAG
>CALGVF010000274.1 GCA_937920115.1 uncultured Clostridia bacterium | reverse complement strand
AAGGCTCGGTCGCCTGTCTCTCTGCGGTGGGGCTTAGCGTTGGAAAGAATACGACTTCATACCTTTTTGTCGAGGGGACGAAGGACGAGTTTTATTCATTGAAGAGTTGCGACGGGGCGGAAGTTTTTATCGGGAATTGCGACGCCCCCGCTTCGGCGGCGGTAGTTATTGTAAGGGAAAACAATGCGATAATCGACTTATACGGGCGTTTTCTCGGCAAAGGAATGTCAAAAACGGAGGTGGAAAAATATGCGAAGAAACGTTTGCTCGTTAAAGAGGACGACCTCTCGGAGAAGAGAGAGGGGCTTCGAGGCGAGACGGAAAATCAAGAGCAAAGACAAAGAACTATATACGACGACGAAATGATTGCGACCGAAAATTATTTCGAGTTTGAAAAATATAAAGGTAAGGAAGATGATAGCGAAGAGAATGAAGATGTCCGAACTTTCGGCAAAGAGGAACCTTGCAAAGAAAAAGAAAGCGACCGCTTTGAAACTTTTGAAAATGAAACGGGAACGGGCGGTTTCTATTATGAGAAAATCAGAAGTCGTATAGAGGGGCTGTTCAGAGATTTTCCCAAAGAGAAGAGTCTTTGCGAAATGGTTGCCGAAAGCAAGTGGGTAAGGGTTTCTTACGACGGCGAGAAACACTACGTCGTGGGGGTAATCTACGACGGGAAAGTTCCCGAGTATATCTGTTACGGAGCCCCGGGCAGGTACGGGGAGAAGCCGAGCGAATTCAAAGGCTACTGCTCCTTTATTCCGTCCTCGCCGTTTGCTTTGAAACGCGACGGCTATTGGGTTACGTATCAGGACGCGGCGAGCGGTAAAAGAATTTAACTCGTAGTCTTAAATGCAATCTGCAAAACGCTTGAAAAAAACCGTTTTTTGTGTTATACTCTCGGCATGGTCAGATTATGGATAAAGGTTCTTCGGGACAATAAAATGGTAAAGCAGACGACGGTGGACAGAGACGAAAAATTCACTTACGCGAATTTTGCCGATTACATAAGCGAGGGGTGCTATCGACTCGACGAGGCTACGCCGCTTATAATAAGGCATCATATTATGAATTTCGCGAAGTTTCACAGGGTGGTATTTTTGCCGTCCGATTTCGTCGAGAAAGTCGATTTCGATAAACTCGTCGTGGAAAACCTCGAAGAGTGACAGCCGATAAAAACGAATATTTATTGACGATACGCAGATACTTTTCCTATGAAAGTTTCTGCGTATTTTTCTTTTATACTCGTTTTAATCGGGGCTATAAATTTGTGCGTGGTCGGGTCGTTCGGTTTTAATCCGCTCGAATACGTGTTCGGCGAGGGGAGTTTCGTCGTTCGGGCGTTGTACGTTGCGATGGGGGTCGCGGCGAATTTTCTCATTACGTTCGCGATAGTTTTTCGCCCGTTTCGTCGGCTGAAATAGCAGGCTGTGTTTTTGCTTCGCAAAAGGTATATCGTCTGCGGGGATTATATTAGCCTATCGTCAAGTGACGAGTGAAACCATAAGAAACAACTCCGAGGCGTAAAGGTTATTAACAGAATTTGTTTTGTATTGATTTTTTTTAAGTAATGTGCTATAATTTCACGGCTATGTAATTATAACGATGAAGCAGTACATTGTAATTCCCTATAAATTCGTTAAACTTTTTATGTATTAAACAGACGTAACAAGATTTGGGGTAGTTAGTATTAGAGATAAATTCAGAGGTGGATAAAATGCCGAATGATGAAAGGAATCAAAAAATCACGGCTCTGGTGTATGGCGTTAGGGACGGCAATGAAACAGACTTAAAAGAATTGATTGAATTAACGCAATGCGATTTGCAAAAACTTGCCATGAGTTATCTTTTCGACGTCGGTCTTGCCGAAGAGGTTGTTAGCGATACTTTTCGTAAAGTAATAGAAAAAAGCGGAGATTTAACTTCGGCGTCAAACATTTGGGGTTGGATAAAAACTATACTTATTAACAAATGTTTGAATATAATAAAAAAACGAAGCAAGGAAATAAGTTACGAAGAACTTGTCGAAAAGAATTATCAATTCTTTGACTCCTCAAACGAAGATTTGGCAGAGAGAGTACATATCAATAACTGTTTAGAGAAAATGAACGAAACTGAGCGAACTATTCTGCTCCTACATACGAACGGCTACACTTACGAGGAAATTTCTAATATTACAAACTTGTCAATAAAAAGAATACGCAATTATCTGCTCAAAGCAAAAAAACATTTTGAGAAATTATATAGCGATGGGCAAGAGTAACAAGACAAATTGTTATGTTTACGGAGGTCGGAATTAAATAATGAAAGACGATAATTTTTTTAAGGAAAAAATAAATAAAGCCACAAACGAGAAAGATATCAAATATATTCCCGAAAATAGGACGGAAGAAAATAATAAACTGATAGAAGAATATAGGGCTAAACAAAGCGGCAATAAAAAAACAAAAATGCCTGCTAAGAAAATATATCGATATGCGTGTGTGGCTGTTATAAGCGTGGTGGTAGTAATAGCGATAACTCTTTTCGCGGTTATGTTTTCTTTGAATAAAGAGGACTCGCTGCCGGAAAGTTGTTCAATCGTGAACCCGAAACAAACTTACGGTAATCTTGTTTTTCCAAACGATAGTTATTTCTTTGAAAAAGGAAATGTTTATAAAAAAGGCGACAACGAGTTGTATCTTGACGTAAGGTATGTTAGGAATGATGAAGTCATAGATATGATAGTAGCGTTTGACGGACAAAAATATCCAAAAGAAAAAGAGTATGAGTCAATCTGTACCGAGGAAATAGTGATAGAAGGATATAATGTTAAGTATAAAATAAATGATGGTAAAGCATACGCTGTTTTTACATACAATCATTCGACTTATTACGTTTCTTACACAGCGAAAAATGCTGATTCTATTTTGATATTTTTAGAAGAGTTAGTAAAATAGTTTTAAATCATAAAGACTTTCGGAGGGCTTGTGGGCTTCCGAAAGTTTTTTATTAAAAAAATTTTTCAAAAAAAGGGCAAAACTAACCGTTTTAAATTGTTATATATATCGGAAGCCAAAATTGTTGTGACCGCAGAATGGCTTTAAAAAATGTTTGGAGGAAACACAAATGAAATCAGTTACTAAACGCTCTTTTTTAATGATTGCTTTTACTGCAATTCTCACTTTATGCGTAGCATTCCCGTTTACGACGATGTCAACGAGCGCGGCGTACGCGGCAGAAAATGAGGCTTCAATCGTATCGACATATACATTTGAGGAATCGGAAGCGACGGATGCAGAGTTTGCGAGTAAGGATATCAATAGCGGTGAAATAAAAAATTATAATATCTATGACGGCGATATTAAAATTTCTGAAATGTCCATACCCGAAAGCAGAAAGCGACTTGAACGCAATTCAGCCGGTTTTATACCGAATAGTGCCGTAGAATATTCTTTAAGAAGTATCATAGGGAGTGATGAGAGGGTAAAAGTTTCGACGGCAGACTATCCGTATAGAGCAATTTGTTTCATTAGAATTACATTTCCTGATAGTGCTGTTTCAATAGGAAGTGCGTGGATGTATTGGAATGACGTTGCCATTACGGCAGGACATTGCGTATACAGTAGCGACCACGGAGGGTGGGCGAGTAGTATCGAAGTTATACCCGGTGCCGACGGTTCAAGCAGACCTTATGGTACGGCATGGTCTACCGTGATACATACAAGTAACAAGTGGATAAATGGGCATAATGAGGAATATGACTATGGCGTAATAGAACTTAACACGTCAATCGGAGATAAAACGGGATATTTTGGAACACATTATTCTTTTTGGTCTCTGAAAAATAAAAATATTACGGTATCAGGGTATCCCGGGGAGTATTATAGACAACAATGGGCTATGAGCGGAAAAGTAAAGAAAAATACCACTCGCAAAATCTATTATAACATAGATACAACGGGAGGACAAAGCGGTTGCCCTGTTTACTGGTATGATAGTCAATATGGGTATCAGGGTATAGCGATTCACGCTTACGGAGGTTCTACGGAAAACTCAGGAACAAGAATTACGTCGAGTTTATTTGATTTCTTTGAATCATTCAGAAAATAAAAGGATTTGTTATGGAAACGAAAAAAATAGCAAAAAAATTTTTGATAATAATAATCGCTCTCTTAACGATTGGATTGTTTACAGGGGCAACTTTTGCGATTAAAGAACATGTAAGCAATAAAGAGTATAACCCGAATATAACTGTTGTCGGTAAAGAAATAACGGTGTTATGTCTTGATAAAAACGGTAATGCGATAGTTGATACCGAAATAAGGGTCACAGGTATCACTAATCAGGATATAGCGGCTATTTTTACCACCGACGATAAGGGCGTTTTTTCGTTAAGTAACGCACAGGTTTCAAAAGCAAGATTTGGAATTGTGACAGAGAAAATCAGAGTATTTGAGGATGCAAAAATAACTAAAAACATGATAAACAAGGGGCAAATACTGACTATTCGGTTTTCTGATTATCAGTCATAACTCACCATAGTTTTTCATAAATTCGTTTAAAACAAGGAAGCGATGATGAAATTTTAAAAATCGTCTTCGCTTCCTTGCTTTTTTTTCGATAATATAGTAATATAGTGTCGTCGAAGGTTTTCGGAAAACACTTCGCAGGGCGGTGAACCCTTTTTTCGGGAATACCCGAACGGGAAAGTCGCCTAATAAAAAAACCGAGGTACAACATGAAAGAAAAATTTTCAGCCCGCAGGCTTTGCAGAGCGGGCGTAATCGCCGCATTGTACGTCGCCCTGTCCTATCTCGTTCAGCCGTTTGCGTTCGGAGCGGTGCAGATGAGATTGTCGGAGGCTTTGACGGTGCTTCCGCTTTTTTTTGTCGAAAGCGTACCCGCCTTGTTCATAGGCTGTCTGCTCACGAATTTGGGCGGTTTAGGAGTTTATGATATTATTATAGGCTCTTTAACAACGCTTCTTGCGGCGATTTGCACTTACTTTGATAAAAAACAAATATCTGAAATTTTTTATCGGAATAATATTTCCCATAGTTTTCAACGCCTTTGCCGTTCCGTGCGTGTTTTTGCTGTCGGGCGTTGAAATTCAGGGCTACTTTATAGAGACGCTTATAATAGGAGCGGGAGAACTCGGAGCGGTCGGACTTTTCGGCGGCATACTCTACTTCTCGACCTACCGCCTGTTTGCGTCGAAAGGAGACGAAACAACTTGAAGTTAATATCCATTCATATCGAAAATTACGGAAAAATCAGCGATAAAGACTATAATTTTACGGACGGTATCAATCAGTTTTACGCAGAAAACGGCTACGGCAAAACCACGCTCGCCTCGTTTATCAAGGCTATGTTTTACGGTCTCGCCCCCTGCCGCTCGAACGGTAAAGACTTCAACGACCGCAAGAGATTTTACCCCTTTTCGGGCGGTAAATTCGGCGGTAATATCGTGTTTGAGTTTTCGGGCGACGAGTACCGCGTGGAGCGGTTTTTCGGCAAGAAAAGCGATACCGAGGACGAACTGAAAGTCTATAAAAACGCTACCGAAATCAAGGATATGAAACCCGATCTGGGACTTCGATTCTTCGGACTCGACGAAGAGTCTTTTTTGCGTACTTTCTTTATAGATTCGGAAGTGTCGGAAGTGTCGTCCACGGACGCGATAAACAGACTTATCGGAGCGGAAAACTCGGGCAACGCCGACGAAAACGGGTTCGACCTCGTGAAAAGCCGACTCGAAACGGCGGCAAAAAAATACAAGGCTCAGAAGGGCAACAACGACAAAATTTCGCTTACGAAACAGAGAATAAGCGATTTGAAAACCCGTATAGAGAACCTCGAAAAGGTGAGCGACTCTCTCGGCGGTAAGTACGAAGAACTTGCCGAACTTAAAAGAGGGGAAGCCGCTCTCGCCGAAAAAATCAAAAAGGCGAACGAAAACAAAGTCGAAGCCGAGAAACGCAAGGCGTATTTGTCGCTTAAAGAGACCGCCGAAGAACAGAGCAAAAAGTTAAAGGAACTCAAAGGCAAATACCCCTACGGGATAATGAACGAAGCGGAATTAAAGAACGCCGAAAACTTGGCGGACGCGATAGAAAGGAGCCTTGAAAAGGGCGGCGAAGTCGTGTTCGGAAACGAGAAAACAGAGCGTTTACGAACTTATACGCGGACTTTTGCAAACGGAACGCCGACGAGCGAGACTTTCAAAAGGCTTAACGGCGAGATAAGCGAACTCGAAAAAAGAAAAGCGGAAGCCGAGGTTTTAAAATCCGATTTATCGAAGGAACGGCGAAGTCTTTACGGGGATAAATTCAAGGGCGAAGATACCGCCGAAAGAATAGAATCGCTCGGAAAGGCGATAGACGACCTCGGATATCTCAGAAAGACGGCGAACGTTCCCGATAAAAAAGGCGCGCCGTCGAGCCTTATAGGAGTCGCCGTCTGCGTAGTACTTGCGATTGTGGGAATTATTTTGCCGTTTGTTTTGCCGAACGTTAAAAACAGAGTGTTTATAAGCGTTGCGATAGTCGCGATAGCCCTTGTCTATGCCGCTATCAACGT
>CALGVF010000273.1 GCA_937920115.1 uncultured Clostridia bacterium | reverse complement strand
TGGTCTGAGTGAGAAGATTTGAACTTCCGGCCTCTTGAACCCCATTCAAGCGCGCTACCAAACTGCGCTACACCCAGTTATTTCGCAGTCCTTTCCCGAACTGCTTATAGATTATATAACAAATTCAAAAAAATGTAAACACTTTTTAAGGCGTTTTTCAGTTATTTTTTAAAATTCGTCTACCGTCTTTCTCTCAAACAACTTCAACAGTTCTTCGAGCGGCTCTTTTTGCCCGTATATTATGTTATATACCGCATTCGTTATAGGTAATTCAACCCCATATTTCTCGCCGAGCAGTTTCAAAGCCTTGGTAGTAGACACGCCTTCCGCTAACTTCGTAAACGGCTTCTTGTTGTATAAGTCCTCGCCGTATTGCCTGTTGTTGGAATATTCCGAAAACAACGTGGTCTCGTAGTCGCCTAAATGACAAAGTCCGTAAGCCGACAATTCGTTGCCGCCCATCGCCTTTATAAGCCTTGCGACTTCTCTCGCCCCGCGAGCCATAAGCGGTCCTTTAAGCGTACAGAGTCCGCCCCCGTCAAGTATACCCGCCGCTATTCCCATAACGTTCTTAGCCGCCGCTCCTACTTCGCTTCCGATTACGTCGCCGCCGTAATAAAAGCGTATAAGTTTACTCTTAAATCCGTCCGCAAGTCTCCTCGTGAGTTCCTTGTCGTAACCGTCGATCACCATACAGTTCGGCTTGCCTTTCGTAAACTCTTGTATATGCCCCGGCCCGACCCAAACCGCAACCTTGGTTTTGTCGTAACCGTCCTCTATCATTATTTCCGTAAGTCTTTTGCCCGTGTTCTCTTCTAAACCTTTCATACAGAGTACGACGGGCTTTTTATCCGCTCCGCATAACTTAATTCCGTTTGCAAACTCGCGAAGAGCCTGCGACTTTATCGAGATAATAAGAACCTCGGAATTGTCTATGGTATACTTCAAATCGGACGAAAGCGTTATTTTATCCGACAACTCGACGTACTCGTTTCTGCCCGTCTCTTTGAGTTCGGTAAAAGCCCTGCCGCCTTCTCTGCCCCATTGAATAACGCTATGACCCGTTTCGGCTAAATACCAACCGATAAACGAACCCCATCTTCCGCATCCGAATACGCCTACTTTCATATATAAACCCCTCTATAAGTCGATAAACTCAATATTTTATTTACTATCGCCGTTCGTTTCCGAACTTTGTTTTTCTTTCTTTTTGAAGGTAAATTTCTTCTCTTCGCCTTTGATTAGTCTGCCGATATTTTTATAATGCAAGACGATAATGAACGCCGCCGCAAAAATACTCACGACAAGTTTCGATATGTAAAAATCTGCTATCCCGCAAGCGGTGAAAATACCGTAAAGAACAGGAAGAGCAAACGCCGCAGACATCGAACTTACGGACACTATGTGAGTGAATATAAATACGAGTATAAATACGGCGATAACGAGCAGGAAAATACGCCAATCGACCATTAAAGCGACCGCCGCTCCGACGGTAACGCATTTACCGCCTCTGAACGAGAAGAAAATCGGGAATGCGTGACCGATAAGGCATGCCGCTCCCGCAACGCACATATAATTCGCGTAGCGGTCGGGCGTTTTGTCCCATAAATAGCAGAACAAATATGCAAGCCCCATAGAGAGAAAGGCTTTAAAAATATCGCCCAAGAGGACGAAAAGCCCGCCTTTCAAGCCGTATACTCTCGCCATATTCGTGGCTCCCGCATTGCCGCTTCCGTGCTTTCTGACGTCGCTTCTGAAAATCGCTCCCGATAAAATTACGGACACGCTGACCGACCCGAGCAAATACCCGACTAAACCGCAAATCAAGCCAAGCCACCAAATCATATCGTATCGCCTCCGTTTTCGTAATTATATAACATATCTTGTATTTTACAACATATATTCCGACTTGTCAAATATTTAAATATTTACGCAGAAAAAAACGCAAGATTAACACATATTCTAAATATTAAAATCTAATTGTGTATATGAGATTTAAGCATTTTTTTGCATCTGTTTTAGCGACAGTATGTCTCCGTTAATATCTATTTCATTTGACAACAACCTCAACGCCTCCTCAAAACAATTTAAAATCGAATCTCCCCTGAAAGCGAACCCAAGTTGCTTTGCAATTAGATAGAACAGTCCGTTTTTGTCAACGGTTACGTTTTGTTTGATTATTTCTTTCATCCCCAAAGCAAGTTCTTCAGGTGCAATATACTTAATTTCCCTAATAACCGAGGCGTCTTTCTTTGGAACTCGGAGCATAGGTATTTCTTTCCCCGAAGCGTAAAGAAAACCATTTCGACGGTCTATTTTATAATTAGAGCAATAATTTATACCATAACTAATCATAACGTTAAACTCATCGCGTAGAGCATTCGTTACTTTTTTCCTGCCAAAAATAAACGCTATACGCTTCAGCAACCATTCTTCCGATATAGGCGATTCCATATCAACTATTGAGCATATCACCGTATATCTGTTATTAGTTTTATGGGCTATCTCGAGTTCGTTAGCCATCACATATTCAGGAAACTCAAAATGGTTTACTTCAACGATCTCTTCAAATGAAATATCCTTTGAACAAGTCTCTTCGCTTGTGATTTTTGCATTTTCAACCGCGGATCTTGCCGCCTCTAACAAACGTTCCTTTTCAATCGTTTTATTTCTAAACCAATCTGTAGACCAAATACGGTAAAATTTCCAACCCATTCCCTCTAATATTTCTTGTCGTAACCTATCTCTATCGCGTGCGTTTCTTGAAGAATGGTATGTTGCGCCGTCACACTCGATGGCAAGCAGATAATCTGAAGACTTTGGACGTTTTAATGCAAGATCAATTTTAAACGATGAACAACCGACTTGCGTATCTACAGTAAAGCCTTTTTCTCTTAAAAATTCGCATACTTCCATTTCAAATTCAGAATCATACTCTTCAAAAGGATTCGCCGATATAGAACGCTCTAATGCAATTTCACCATTTTCGGCATAGTCAAGATATTCTCTCAACAATCTCGCACCTGCCGACTGCGTTCTTGACAAGTCAATATCCGTGCAATGTAAAGATGAAACAAGTTGGATATTATATTTAGCTCGGGTTACGGCAACATTTAACCTACGTTCACCGCCATCACGATTTAACGGACCAAAATTGTAAATTAAACGACCTTGAGAATCTTGTGCATAAGCAATGCTAAATATAATCGTATCTCTTTCATCTCCCTGAACGGTCTCTAAGTTTTTAACAAAAAACGGTTCGGATTTATCAGGACTAAAAAACGGCTCTTTTGACAGGTCTTGTTGTCTACGCTTTGTAATAAGTTTATCAATTAAGTCTTGTTGAGAATTGCTAAAAGCCACTACACCGAGACTTCTTTCAGGGTGTTTTTCTATGTTTTCAAAAACTAAATCAACAACTTTTTCTGCTTCTACATTATTTGTTTTTGTTTTCCGATCAAATATTCCGTTCACATGGTAATAATCGACGCCTATTCCCTTTGTATCTTTTCTCGAAGAGGGAAAAGTCACCAATTCGTTATTGTAGAAATTCTTGTTTGAAAAGGCTATGAGTTGTTCGTAACGACTTCTATAGTGCCATTTCAAACATTTTTGCGGAAACACTGTTGAACAAATATCTAAT
>CALGVF010000272.1 GCA_937920115.1 uncultured Clostridia bacterium | reverse complement strand
CCCTTTTGTCGCTTTGCGACATTTTCCCCGTTTCATCGGGGACATTTACCCGTTTTATCGGGAGAGCCTACCCCACAGGGGAAAGCAAGATAATTAGATTTTAAAAGTAAACGAGAACACTTTACAAAAGTCGTGCTATAAGTCGATTATCTCGCCTTTTGCTTAATAACGACAAATCAGCATATAACAAAATACGTAAAATTTTTCTTATCAAAATTGGCGATTTATCAAATTTGACCGTAGGGGACGGCGCCCCGACGTCCCGAAAAATCGCAAGTAAAAAGGTATGCCGCGAGGTTTTCTATTTTACAACCCTTTTGTCTCGCATTTGCTCGACATCTCCCCTTGCTCAGGGGAGACTTTTCAGACTTTTAGTCCGAAAAATGTCTTATAAACAGCGTAACAAAAAGCGAGTTGCATTTTTAAAATGCAACTCGCTTGTTTGTTTATCTTTATTTTATTCCTGTTATTTTCTTAAATTCTTGTATACGGTTTTAACGCTTTCTTCCGCAACAATTCTTGAATTTAAGTCCCGAACCGCACGGACACGGGTCGTTTCTGCCTACCGTCTTCGCCTTTACTATCGGCTCGTTGGAACTCTCTCTGCTTCCGCCGTTTTCTACAAGGTCTTTGTTCTCCTCTTTCTGCGGAACTTTCTTTATTTCCGATTTCAAGAGAATCGCGACGACTTCGTCCTGTATGCTTTTCGTCATTTCCTCGAACATTTCGAGACCTTCTTTCTTGTACGCGATTACGGGGTCCTCGTTGGCGTAACCTCTCAAAGAAATTCCTCTCTTTAATCTGTCCATCGCGTCGATATGGTCTATCCACTTATTATCGACGACTTTAAGGAAAATAAACCTCTCGAACTCGTTATAATCAATACCCTCTTCCTTATACGCGGCTATTTTCTCCTCGTAGCGGTTGATAACTTCGTCTATCGTCTGATTTACGATATAGTTGTAGTCCCAATTATTGACGATATCCTCGGTAATAAAGCCGCTGTCTCTCGGCAAAGCCTTGTCTTCGAGAGCCTTGTTGAGTTTTTCGATATCCCAAGTGGACGGGTCGTGTCCTTTGTTTACGTTCGAAGTGATAATCTCGGTAACGAAGTCGGGAATAAGGTTCAAAACGTCCTGATGAACGTCCTCGCCTTTCAAAACTTTCATTCTTTCGCCGTACATAACCGTTCTCTGAATGTTCATTACGTCGTCGTACTGAATGATATGTTTTCTTATTCCGAAGTTTCTGCCTTCGATAGTCCTTTGGGCGTTCTCTATCGAACGCGACAAAAGTTTCGATTGAAGGGGGGTATCTTCCTCGACTTTAAACGCGTTGTAAATTCCTTTGAGTCTTTCGCCGCCAAACCTCTTTGCGAGGTCGTCTTCGAGCGAAATAAAGAACAACGAGCAACCGGGGTCGCCCTGACGACCGCTTCGTCCTCTCAACTGATTATCGATACGCCTCGACTCGTGTCTTTCCGTGCCGAGAATGAACAGTCCGCCGAGAGCGATAACCTCTTCTTTCTCTTTGTCGGTCTCTTCCTTGTGTTCGGCTAAAAGTTCGTTATACTTTTCTCTGACCTGTTTAACCTCGTCGGAAACGTCCTGAACGAACGAAGTCGCGAGTTCGATAACGTCGTCCGCGATACCCTCTTTTATAAGGTCTTGCTTCGCCATAAATTCGGGGTTGCCGCCGAGAAGAATATCCGTACCACGCCCCGCCATGTTGGTCGCGATCGTAACCGCACCCTTTTTACCTGCCTGAGCGATTATCTCCGCTTCTTTTCTGTGGTTTTTAGCGTTTAAGATATTGTGTTTGACCTTGTTTTTCAAAAGCCATCTCGATATCTCTTCCGATTTCTCGACCGTGACCGTACCTACAAGCACGGGCTGTCCTTTTTCGTGACAATCGATTATCGTGTTGATTATCGCCTTTATCTTGCCCTTTTCCGTCGAATAAATGACGTCGGGCATATCGATTCTCTGTACGGGCTTGTTGGTCGGAATTTCGAGAACGTCGAGCCCATAAATGGTTCTGAACTCTTCTTCCTCGGTCTTCGCCGTACCCGTCATACCCGAAAGTTTGTGGTAAAGTCTGAAATAATTTTGGAAAGTAATGGTCGCGTAGGTCTTGTTTTCGTTCCTTATCGTAACGTTTTCTTTCGCTTCGATAGCCTGATGGAGACCTTCGGAGTACCTTCTTCCTATCATTAAACGCCCCGTAAACTCGTCTACGATAATAATTTCGCCGTCCGATACGAGGTAGTCGGAATCTCTCTTGAAAATGAAGTGAGCCTTCAACGCCTGCTGAATGTGGTGGTTAAGGTCGCCGTTTTCGATGTCCGCAAGGTTTTCGATGCCGAAGAATCTCTCGGCTTTTTCCGCGCCCTGCTCGGTAATCTGTACCGTTTTGTCCTGTACGTCTACGGTGTAGTCCTCGTCGGCTTTTAAAGTCTTGACGAATCTGTTGCACTCTACGTATAAGTCGGACGACTTCTCGCCTCTGCCCGAAATGATAAGCGGAGTTCTCGCCTCGTCGATTAAAATCGAGTCTACCTCGTCGACGATAGCGAAGTTCAAGCCCCTTTGAACCATATCGGCAAGTTTTACTTTGAGGTTATCTCTCAGGTAGTCGAAACCGAATTCGTTGTTCGTACCGTAGGTAATATCGCAGGCATAAGCGGCTCTTTTCTGGTCGTCGTTCATATCGTGAACGTTCACGCCGATGGTAAGTCCGAGGAACCTGTAAACCTTGCCCATCCATTCCGCGTCACGCTTAGCGAGGTAGTCGTTTACCGTGACGATGTGAACGCCCTTTTCGGAAAGAGCGTTAAGGTATGCGGGAAGGGTCGCCATAAGGGTTTTACCTTCGCCTGTTTTAAGTTCCGCAACTCTGCCCTGATGAACGCAGATACCGCCCATAAGTTGAACTTTGTAGTGCCGCATGTGCAGAACTCTGTACGCCGCTTCTCTTACGACCGCGAACGCGTCGTACATAATATCTTCGAGCGTTTCGCCGTTTTTAAGTCTGCCTTTCAAAACGGTAGTCTGGTCTTTGAGTTCCGAGTCGGTCATCGCCTCGTACTTGGGCGAAAGAGCGAGAATTTTGTCAGCCTGTTTGTCGATTTTCTTCAAACTTATTCTGGAATCGGTATTCAGAATATATCTGATAAGTCCCATAAAATCTCCGTTTACATATTATCTTAACGCGTTTTTTCAATGGCGTTTAAATATTTCCCCCACATATACGCGTATAGATATAAAATTATATTATTTATCCCGTATATTGTACTATATTGTTTGTAAAAATTCAATTATTTTTTGTGATATTTTGTTAAAAAAACAAAAAACGGTTTAAAACGCTGTTTTTACGACAAATTTCAAAAAGTCGGAACGCCGAAAACGCACTTTTAACCAAAAAACAACGTTCGCTTCCTACCCCAAGAGGACTTGTAAGAGTTTTCACCACGCTTCCTACTTCGGGAGAACTTACGAGAACTATCGCCATGCTTCCTCCTTCGATTAAATTTGTAAGAGTTTTCGCCACGCATCCTCTTTCGGGAGAACTTATAAGAACCATCGCCTCGCTTCCTCCTTCGGGGGAAGTGGGTTGACGGAATGAAATGGAAGTCAAGCCG
>CALGVF010000271.1 GCA_937920115.1 uncultured Clostridia bacterium | reverse complement strand
GCTGCAAGCGACTTGATTCTGCCGACGTCGAACGAAGTGTAAACGTTAGGCAAAATGACCTTACCTCTAAGAGCAATCATAGGCAAGGTTAAAACCTCGGGCGAAGTAATTGTATTTTCGATATTATTTTCGTTATATTCTTTTAAACTTTCCATATAATCACCGTCAATCGTAATTTAAGACTGATTAAAAATTCCGACTGACATTCCACGATAATATTATACACTAAAAAACACTAATTTTCAAGTTATTACAGGTAAAACCCTGTGAATATTATATAAAAAAGCGAGACTTATCACACTAAGTCCCGCTTTTTTCACAATACGTAATACATTATAAGAAATACGCAAGCAACCACGATAAACGATGCCCCTGAAACAAAAAACATAATCATTCCTTTGACTTTTTTCTTGTCTACAGGCTTGTCTTTATACCCTTCGTATTTCTTTTGCTTCAACCGTATTCCAGGGATAAAAACGCCGAGAACCGATCTCCCTATATATTTCAGACCAGAAAAAAATCCTGTACCCGATATAAGTACCAACAATCCTGTGCATAGAACAAATACGCCCGGAACAAAAAACGAATCGCATAGAATTTTCATAACGGCTTTCGCTTTAGTCTGCTCGAATATTTTTGCCGACAATGCTATCAGAAAAGACGTAAACAGCATTACAACCAACAAAATAACGTTTTTAATTATTTTATCTCTCCTGCTTTCGCTTATCTCTTGATAATTTTCGTTTTCTTTTTTCGATTCGTCTTTTATTTCTTTCAAATTCAGAGTCCTAATTCCTTTCTGTATTTTTCTTCTTCGACGTCGTTACAGTAGACAAAATGACCTTTTACAATTTCCCGCAAAGACGGCTTATCCGTCGAATAATCGTGTTCCGCAATGGGATTATAAACAATCCTGACTCTCGTCTTTTCGGTATGGGGATCCGGAAGAGGAATTGCCGAAAGAAGCGACTTCGTGTATGGATGGAGCGGATGAGCAAAAAGTTCTTCAGACGTGGTCATCTCAACCATTTTACCGTAATACATAACTCCTATTCTGTCGGAGAAATACTTAACAACCGACAGATTGTGGGCAATAAACAGAATAGTAAGTCCGAGTTTATCTCTGAGGTCGTTTAAAAGGTTGATAACCTGAGCCTGAATGGAAACGTCGAGAGCAGAAACGGGTTCGTCCGCAATAATCATTTCGGGACGCATTATAACCGCGCGGGCTATACCGATCCTCTGCCTCTGACCGCCCGAAAATTCGTGCGGATAACGCTCGGCATGCTCCCTTACAAGTCCTACCGTCTCAAGAATTTCATACACTTTATTATCAATGTATTCTTTATCTCTGATACCGTTTATTACCAAACCTTCCGAAATAATCTCCCTGACGGTCATACGAGGATCGAGCGATGCTATAGGATCCTGAAATATCATCTGAATCTGAGTCGTAAGTTTTGACTTTTTTGCAATCCTGAGCCTCTTTTTATATTCTTTTGTCGTCTTCTTTAAGGCGTCCGGATCATTCGCTTCCGCTTCGAGTTTCGGGGCATATTCTTTTTCAACCTGCTCGATAAGTTTGTCGGCATGCTCTTTATCGCAATATTTGCGATCGTGTTCCGCACTCTTTATTTCACGCTTTTGTTCGGCAATAAACCTCTCGAGTTCGGTTTTCAGTTTTGCGATTTCTTTATCGGATTCTTCCGCTTTTTCAGGGGTTGACTTCGCCAAAGCCCTCAACTCTTTGATTTTTTTATTGATTTCAATTCTTTTTTTTGCTATAGCGTCTTTGTAAGAGCGGGTTCCCGCACAT
>CALGVF010000270.1 GCA_937920115.1 uncultured Clostridia bacterium | reverse complement strand
GGAAAATATGATGCTTAAGACTTACGCTGACAATAAAGGGCTTTTTGTCGATAGAAAAACCGCAAGGGAACGAGCGTCGGATCTTATCGAAAGGTTAAACATAATAACTCCGTCGACAGAGACTCCCGTAAGACTTCTATCCGGAGGCAACGTACAAAAGGTTCTGGTCGGCAGGGAGATAGAATCTTCGCCGAACGTAATAGTCACCGCTTATCCTGTAAGAGGACTTGATATAAACTCCTCTTACGCAATATACGATATTCTTAACGAACAAAAGAAAAAAGGTACGGGAATATTATTTATTGGTGAAGACCTTGACGTTATGCTTGCTCTTTGCGATAAAATAATGGTTCTCTGTCACGGTAAAAATATGGGTATAGTTCATGCGTCGAAGACTACTAAAGAAGAATTGGGTCTTATGATGACCGGTTCGCTTGACCTTACTGAAAAGAAAAAAGATAAAAACTTAGGTATAGCGAAAGACAGTAACCTTACAAATGAACAGTGGAAAGAAGCAGCGATAGAAGAAGAAAACCGTGAAAAGGAGGATAACAAGGATGGCTAACGAGAAATCAATACGAGAACCTTTGTTTCACATAGCAAAAAGGACAGAACTAGAGTGGTGGAAAGCGTGGCTTATCCGCGGTGCTGCGATTTTGATCGTGTCGATATTGTGTATAGGTTTTACCTGCGTATTTACAAAACTGTCTCCTTTCAAAGCCTTGAAGTATCTCTTTACGGGAAACTTCGGCGGAGGGATGTTTATTGACACGATATACAATATTGCTATCCTGCTTTTAATATCGCTTGCCGTTGCGCCCGCTTTCAAAATGAAATTTTGGAATATCGGAGCAGACGGTCAGGTCCTTGTCGGATGCCTTGCGTGTGCGATATGTTCTCAGTATATGGGGGGTAAGGTTCCTGAAATTTTGCTTATAATTTTCATGTTTCTTGCAAGCGTTCTTGCGAGCGTAGTGTGGGCGGTGATTCCTGCTTTTTTCAAGGCTAAATTCAATACAAACGAAACTCTTTTTACGCTTATGATGAATTACATTGCAACGAATTTGGTAATGTTTTTCCTTGAGTCGTGGATGAAGAAAGGTAGCACCGGTTCTAAATGGGAGTTCCGTAACGGACTTCTTCCGGAACTTGGCAATGCTTATGTTTTACCGATAATTGTTGTCTCGATAGTAACGGTATTGATGTATTTTTATTTAAAGTACACTAAACAGGGTTACGAGATAGCGGTAGTCGGAGAGAGCGTAAACACTGCAAGATATTCTGGTATGAACGTTAAAAAAGTTATTATAAGAACTTTGATTGTCTCCGGTATAGTATGCGGTATTGCAGGGTTTATCCTCGTTAACGTAGAGGGCAAACTCGATAAAACTATGGTTGGAGGAATGGGTTTTACGGCAATTATTGTCGCATGGCTTGCGAGATTTAACCCGATATACATGATAATGACCTCTTTTCTTATTATTTTTTCTGGACAAGGGATGTCGGAGATAATGACTAAAGCGGGCGTGACAAGCGGCTCTCAGGCTTTTCCCGATATCATAACGGGTCTTATCTTCTTTTTTATAATAGGGTGTGAGTTCTTCATACAATATCGCTTAATAATTTGCAAGCATAAGAAAAAGGAGGCGGAATAATGCTATTTTTAAACAGTATAATTAAACAGGCAACCGTGCTGCTTTTTGGAACGACGGGCGAAATTCTTACAGAAAAATCCGGTCATTTGAATCTCGGTATCCCCGGAGTTATGTTTTTTGGTGCTCTTGGCGGTTGCGTAGGACTCAATGCTTATGTGAAAACGGGAAGCAATCCCGTTATGATAACGTTAATAGCAATTATATGTGCTATTATTTTTGCTTCGTTTATTGGCGTTTTGTATGGTTTTTTAACGGTAACTCTTCGTTCGAATCAAAACATAACGGGACTTGCGATAAGTTCTTTCGGAGCAGGATGTTATAAGTTTTTCCTGCAGAGCGGAGCAATAAATCTTAAGGCGTTAAGCGCTCATAATGCGGTTTTTGCTCATGTTTTCGGATCGTATGATAAACTTGGCTGGTTCGGAGAAGTCTTTTTATCTCACGGAATACTGTTTTATCTTGCCATAGCAATAGCAATTGCTATGTCGTTAGTTCTTAATAAAACCCGTACGGGACTGTTTTTACGTTCTGTGGGAGAAAATCCTGCAACTGCCGATGCGGCCGGCATAAACGTTACAACATACCGTTATCTTGCGACAATTATCGGCAGTGCGGTTGCCGGACTCGGCGGGCTTTCCTATATTTTCTATTATACAGGGTTTTCCGTCGATTCCGCAAACGCTGCAATCGATATAAGCGGTTGGCTTGCCATTGCTCTTGTAATTTTTACGATGTGGAAACCTACGCTCAGCATTTTGGGCTCTTTAATATTCAGTGTTCTTTCAACGATGGGAACATACATTCCCAACTTGCATGCATATAAGAACCTTATAGAAATGTTACCGTATCTCATGACGATAATCATTCTTATTGTTACCAGCATTGTCGGCAAAAGAGAAACTCAGCCGCCGGCTTCGCTCGGTATCAATTATTTCAGAGAAGAAAGATAATTTTAAAAACGTGATTTCGCTCAACGATTTCACGTTTTTTTATTTTCCCGTCGTTGACAATTCTGCTTAAAACGTTTATAATGTTTCAGAGGTTTTTATGTACGAGATATTGAAAAAGGAATTTTTATCGGAAAATATATTTCTTA
>CALGVF010000269.1 GCA_937920115.1 uncultured Clostridia bacterium | reverse complement strand
GTAGCGGAAAGGGCGGTACAGCCGAAGCCGCAGGACAGACAGTATACGCTTTTGCCCGAAAGCCCGAATTTTCTTAAAAAACCGTCGGTCGAAGCGGACAGTCTCGACAAATATCCCGACTGATCCAAAAACTCTAAGCATAGCGATAAAACGGCTATCTGCGGAATAAACGAGAACACCGCCGCAAGTCCTCCGAGTATGCCTTCCGAGACGAGACGGGCGATAAAAAGGTTTCTTTCATATAGGGCATAATATATCCGTTTGCCTGTAAAATCGGTCAATAATCGACTTATAGCCTCGCTTAACGCCGTTATCGGCGAGTAATTTCCGAATGCGAGGTAAAAAATCGCGAGCATTGCGACGATAAATATCGGAACGGCGGTAAATTTGCCCGTTATTATCTTGTCGAGCGTATAGCCCCTGCTTCGGGGTTGTATGTAGTCGTATTCCGAACAGACAACGGGCAAAATTGCGGGTTTGTCGGCAAGATATTCCTTTATTTTTTTTGAATCGGCAGGGGAACAGGCTTCGCCGCAGATTACTTTCGTTCCCGTCGCTTTTTCGAGTTTTTTGGGCGAAAAACTGCCGTTTCTTTTAAGAAAGTCGGCGTATAAGTTGATAAACAGTACAATCGGCTTGTTGAAACGCCTTAATTCGGATACGATTTCCACCCCTTTTTTCATTTTGCCCGTTTTTTTTACCGCCACTATCGCGTCGTAGTCGTTTTTTGTAAGCGACCTCGCCGCTTCCGCTTCTTCAGCGTCGCAGTTTTTGAGCGAGTAGAGACCGGGGACGTCCGAAACGTAGTATTTTTCACCGCCGAAAACGTAAGAAGCCGTTTTTTCTTCGACGGTCACGCCGTGCCAATTTCCGACTTTTTCGTTTCTGCCCGTAAGGGAATTGAAAAGCGTTGTTTTGCCCGCGTTCGGGTTGCCGACGAGAATAATTTTCATATCAGACCCCCTTGCCTATCTTGTCGCTTGCGACGATTTCCGCTTGCATATTGTCCGTAACGGTTTTGCCTAATGCTATTTTTACTCCGTCACATTCGACAATTACGGCGTTTTTGCCTATTTTCTTGACAATTTTTACTACCGAACCCGCGTATACGCCGAGTTTGCGTAGTTTCCTGCCGTCCTTTTCGGATAGCGTAGTGCTTTTTATAATGTAATAATCAAATACTTGTCCGTCGGTCATAATCATAATACATTATTATTCGCGGAGCGAAAAAACAATGCGAAAATAATTGACAAAGGCGACGGAAAGGGGTATAATCCGACTTGTAAAAACTCAATATACGCGAGGGGTGCCTGCGGCGAAGCCGAAATTTCGTCGCGGCTGAGATTATACCCGTTGAACCTGACAAGGCAATGCTTGTATGGAACTGCGATTTTTAAGGTGTGTTTATCCGAACTCTTTGCGTGTAATTCCGTAAAGAGTTTTTTAATGCGTTTCGCGGCTTCAATCTGAAAAAATTATACCGAAAAGTCGCGGACGAAAGGAGAAAAATGGATTATTTCAAACTCACTCATTTGAGGGCGTTGTTCGACCTTACAAGTCCCACGCCCAAGCAGATAATGAACGCCATGTACGACGTCGCGTTATATCTCACGATAGCGATAGCGGTCGCTTTGATTATCGCTTACGTTGTTTTAAGCGTAAACAAAAAGCCGCTCGATACCTTTAAGAAAATCGCTTTTTGGGGCGTATGCGTTTATTCAGCCGTTCTTATCGTCGCGTTTTTAACTGTCGGCTTAATGAAAGATAAGGAAGATATCGACTATAAATTCTATCTTTTTATCGGTTTCTTAGCCGCCCTTTTACTTACCGTGGTCGTAGGGCAGATACTTAAAAAGAAGTCCGCAGCGGCGAGCAAGTATTTCACGCTTGCGGCGTTCGCGGTGGTTGTCGTCTACGCTTTAATCGTGTTCTGTTCGACTCCGAACGCCATGGAGCCGCACAGCCCCGTCGCGTTCTATATTACTTCGATCGTTCTCGTTCTCGCGATAGCGGCTATCACCGTTTTGGCGGGAAAAGACGAGGGAACGGCTACCGAGTCTAAAAATATCGCTTACGCGGGCGTTTGTCTCGCCCTCTCGTTCGCCCTTTCCTACGTCAGACTTTTCAGAATGCCCGACGGCGGTTCGATAACTTTCGCGAGCATGCTTCCGCTTATGTTCTATTCGTACATATTCGGAGTGAGAAGGGGAGTTTACGTCGGAGTTATTTACGGCGTAATGCAGTTTATTCAGAGTCCTTCCGCATATCAGCCGATGCAGGTTCTTCTCGATTATCCCATAGCGTTCTCGGCGATTGGTCTTACGGGTATCGCAAAGAAATTCAAGTTCCTTAAAGGCAATATGATTGCGGAAATAGCAGTCGGAATCGCTATTGCGGGTATATTCAGATATATTTCGCACGTTCTTTCGGGATATTTCGTATACTACAACCCCGAATCGGAATTCGGAGCGTTCGGTTACAGCCTTGTGTATAACGTAGTCGTAATAATCGATACGGCAATCGATATAGCGGCGGCACTCATCGTTCTTTCGTCGAAAGCGATAAGAAAGAGTATTTCGGAAATCAACCCGAAACCGCTCGAAGCGTAAAAAACAGTCGGAAAAATACCGTAAATGCTTCCCCTGAGCAAGGGGAAGTGGCAAATTGAGCGGCTTTCCGCGAGGATTTGACGAAAGGGTTGTTAAAAAGAAAGTTTATACAACCCTTTTGTCACGATAAATCGTGACATCTCCCCTTGCACAGGGGAGACTTTTTTATTTGTTATTAAATGAGAAGTTGAAATAATCAACCTATACGGCAATTTATTTCAATAATCGTAGGGGATGGCGCCTCGACGTCCCGTGAAACGGAAGAGATATTCTACAATCGCAGGGGACGGATACTTTAAGGCGGCGTTCCGAACTGTTTTTAAGTCCGATTTTTATTCTGTCGTACGGCGAACGGCGTATGGGGTTAAATCTTTCGGACGAAATAACTTGACATAATTCTTTTTTTGCGGTATGATAAGCAGTGCTTGTTCATGGCAAAATCATGAAAAAAACCGCGGATAAGCGGAAAATAAGGAGATATTATGGAAAATATCGAACAAAAGAAAACTTCGTTTTTCGACAGAAAGTTTCGTATCACCGAAAAAGGTTCGTCGATAAAAACGGAAATTGTCGCAGGTCTTACGACTTTCCTCGCAATGGCGTATATACTCGTCGTCAACTCGGGTATGTTTGCAAGTCTCGGCAGCGTATCGCTCGACGCAATGTACGTTACGACCGCTATATCTGCGGTTGTCGGCACCGTTCTTATCGGGCTTTTGGCGAACCTTCCGCTCGCTCAGGCTCCCGGAATGGGTCTTAACGCGTTTTTCGTGTATACCGTATGCGGGGCACTCGGATTTACTTATGCGAACGCCCTCGTTTTCGTTCTTTTGGACGGGCTTATTTTCGTGGCTCTTACAGTTACGGGTCTCAGGAAAATAATTTTCGAGGCTATTCCTCCCGTCGTCAAGGCGGCTATTCCCGCAGGTATCGGTCTTTTTATCGCGTTTTTGGGTTTACAGGACGCTACAATCGTTATTCCCCACCCGACTACCGGCGTAACGCTCGCTTCGTTCAACCTTTTGGGCGGGGCTTCTTGGGGTCAGGTAATGCCGCTTATCGTTGCCGTTATTTCCATACTGCTTATCGCAGTGCTTTCGCATAAGAAAGTCAAGGGCTCTATCCTTTGGGGCATACTCGGCGGAACCGCCCTTTACTATCTTTTAGGTCTGACCGTACACGGATTTTACGACGACTTCGGCAAAAATTTATCTTTAAATCCGTTCAAACCTTTCGTGGCGTTCGCTAACGAATCGTTCGGAAAAGTGTTTACCGAAGGCTTCGATTTCTCCGCGTATCTCGCGAAAGACGGAGCGTCCGTCGGCGGACTCGTCATTCTCTTTATAACGACCGCTCTCGCGTTCTGTATGGTAGATATGTTCGACACGATGGGAACTTTATACGGCGCGTGCCGCGGCGGAAATCTTCTCGAAGCGGACGAAAACGGCGAACTCAGAGTTCCTAATATGGACAGAGCGATGCTCGCGGACGCAGTCGCGACTTGCACGGGAGCGGTACTCGGAACTTCGACGGTAACTACTTTCGTCGAGTCTTCGGCAGGCGTTGCCGCAGGCGGTAAAACGGGCTTTTCGTCTCTTATAACCGCGGCGGCGTTCTTAGTCGCTCTCTTCTTCGCTCCGCTTGCGAAACTCATTCCCGCTTACGCTTACGGAGCGGCGCTCGTTTACGTCGGCGTGCTTATGATAGGCAGCGTAAAAGATATCGATTGGTCGGACGTTTCCGCGTCCGTTCCCGCGTTTTTGACTATGGCTATGATGCCGTTCACTTACAATATTTCTTACGGAATAGCGTTCGGTCTTATATCCTACGTAGTGATAAAATCTTTCACGGGAAAAATCAAGGAAGTCAAACTCGGAACTTGGATAATCACGGCTTTGTTCCTCGCGATGTTCTTCCTTACTCACTAAAAAATTTCCGCTGCTTATAAGCGAATTTTATTGACAAGTTTTCCGCTTCGGTAGTATAATCTCGACGAGGTAGAAAAATGTATAAACTCGAGATGCATTTACACGTCAAAGGTACTTCGGGGTGTGCCGAGACGGACGAAAAAACCATTGCGGAATTGTATAAAAGTCACGGCTATGACGGCATAGTCTATACTTCGCATTACAATTCGCATCTGGCGGAAGAGTATTACGGCTCGAAAACCGATTGCAAAAAATATAACGAAAATTTCGTCGCCCATTATCTCACGCTCAAAGAGGAGTGTAAAAAGGTGGGTATAGACGTGTTTTTCGGTATGGAATCGATGCTAGATTGCACGTCGTACTACGAACCCGTCCCAGATAAAGCCGAACTGCTGATATACGGCGTAACGCCCGATTTCGTACTCGGCGGCGGCGAAAAGATATTCAAAATGAGCCACAAGGAACTGTACGAACTGTGCCTTGAAAAAGATTGGATATTGTCGCAGGCTCACCCGTTCCGCACTATGATAAACTATCGGAACCCCGAATATTTAAACGGGGTAGAGGCGTTCAACGGACACCCGGGACATTCCAACGACAACGAAAAGGCGTTGGAGTTCGCGAAAAAATACAATCTTATACGGACGGCGGGCAGCGATTTTCATATTCCCGAGCATATAGGAACGGGAGTATTTTTGGAACGCAGACCCGAAAACGAAGCCGATTTGGTAAAAGAACTTAAAAAGCGTAAGCACAAGTTGTTTACAAAAAACGGCGAAGTAATAATTGAATAAGAGCGTTTTTAAAAAGATGCGATTGGCGGCAAAAATACCGTTTAATCGACTTATAGGAAGAGTTTTTGTTTAAAATTAGTTAAAAAGTGTGACGCCGCGGGCGGTCGGAATTTCATTTCCGACCGCCCGCGGTTTAGTTTTGTTCTCCTTATCGGATGGCAAAAAAAGCGAAAAAGCCGTTTTTATAATTGACATATATACTTAATTTATAGTATAATCTATAAGAATACCGACGCCGCGCGGCGCAAAGCGGGGCGGGGGAATACGGCTTGACTTGAACCCAAAGGGGGAAAGGCTTGCCGAAATCAACTATTTTTTCTACATTTAAAGGAGGGCTTACGATGGCTCATTTGCAGGAAGCGGCTGTTAAGCAAATCACCGAGATTTGCGAGAGATATTCCGACGAAAAAACGCCGCTTATGATGATTCTGAGCGATATTCAGAAGGAATACGGTTATATTCCTTTGGAAGTTCAGGAACTTGTATCCGAAAAGACGGGAATAAGCGTCGCCGAAATTTACGGCGTCGTTACGTTCTATTCGTTCTTTTCGCTTATGCCGAAGGGCAAGTACGTTATAGGTTGCTGCCTCGGAACGGCTTGCTACGTCAAGGGCGCGCAGCAGGTTATCGACAAATTCTCGGAACTTCTGAAAATTAAACCGGGCGAAACGAGCGAGGACGGACTTTTCACTCTCGACGCGCTTCGTTGTATCGGCGCTTGCGGTATCGCTCCCGCCGTATCCATTAACGGAAAGGTTTATCCGAAACTTACCGTTGACGCGGTTCCCAAGGTTATCGAGGAATACAGATCGGGCGAGGTGAAATGATGATTAAAAACTTTGAAGAATTAAAGGTTATATCCGATAAATGCTCCAAGTGCATGGACGCTAAGTTCACGGGTTCGGACGGCAGAAGACATATCGTTCTCTGCGGCGGTACGGGCTGTCTCTCTTCTCATTCGGCTGAGATTAAAGCGGAGTTTGAAAGACTCGTTGCAAAAAAAGGACTCGGCGATAAAGTCACCGTCAATCAGGTAGGTTGCTTCGGTTTCTGCTCGCAGGGACCTTTCGTTAAAATCTATCCCGAAGACACTCTTTACAGAATGGTTAAACTCGACGACGTTGCCGAGATAGTCGAAAAGGACATCGAGGGCGGCGAAATCGTCGAAAGACTTTTGTACGTCGACCCCGTTACCGAAAAGAAAATTTCCAAGCAGGACGAAATCACTTTCTACAAAAAGCAGGTTCGTATCGCATTGCACGGTTGCGGAAGCATTAACCCCGAAAATATCGACGAGGCTTTGGGAGCGGGAGCGTTCCAAGGACTTGCTAAGGCTTTGCAGATGGACAGAGCCGACGTCATAAAGGATATTCTCGATTCGGGACTTCGCGGCAGAGGCGGCGGCGGTTTCCCGACGGGCAGAAAGTGGCAGTTTGCTTACGCTCAACCCGACGGCGAGAAATACGTAGTATGTAACGGCGACGAGGGCGACCCCGGCGCGTTCATGGACAGGTCGATTTTAGAGGGTAACCCCC
>CALGVF010000268.1 GCA_937920115.1 uncultured Clostridia bacterium | reverse complement strand
TGGTGCACCTTCGGGGACTCGAACCCCGGACCCACTGATTAAGAGTCAGTTGCTCTACCAACTGAGCTAAAGGTGCTGGTGATCCATCGGGGACTCGAACCCCGGACAACATGATTAAAAGTCATGTGCTCTACCACCTGAGCTAATGGACCGTATTAAGTTTTTTTGGCTGGGGTGGCAGGATTTGAACCTACGAATACTGGAATCAAAATCCAGTGCCTTACCGCTTGGCGACACCCCAAAGTTTTAATGGGGCGGGAGATGGGAGTCGAACCCACGACCTTCAGGACCACAATCTGACGCTCTAACCAACTGAGCTACTCGCGCCATAAGGCTTGGTGCGCCTGAAGGGATTCGAACCCCTGACACCCGCCTTAGAAGGGCGGTGCTCTATCCAACTGAGCTACAGGCGCGTATTGTCGGCAGAGTCCCGTTTTCCATTGTCGTAATAATATAATGGAGCGGGTGATGGGAATCGGACCCACGCAACCAGCTTGGAAGGCTGGTGTTCTACCATTGAACTACACCCGCGTCTCGCTCACAATGCCTGTATATTCTATCAAAATAAACAGGCATTGTCAAATATTTTTACAGTCTTTTAGAAAAAATTTTTAAACTTCTTTTGTTGTCACGGTTGATTGCGTTCGAACTCGGTCTTGCGTTGTTTTTTTTGACTAATACGTCGTCGCATTCACGAGAAATTCTGCGATTTCCACGGCGTTTAAACTCGCCCCTTTTCTCGCATTGTCTCCGACGGCAAAATATGAAAAACCTCGGTCGAAAACCCGACTTTTCCTTATTCTGCCGACAAAAATATCGTCTTTTCCGTCTGCTTCCTCGAAATTTGGCGTTTCGCTCAATTTAACGCCCTTGAATTCCATAAGTTTTTTGACCTCTTCGACCGCGATATTTTCGTCCGTTTCAACTTCGACCGTCACTCCGTGGCAGTTTTCGGTCGGGACTCTTACGCACGTCGCGGATATTTTTATATCGCTTTCTAAAATTTTTCTCGTCTCGTTGACCATTTTCATTTCCTCGTCCGTATAGCCGCTTGCGAGAATTTCGCCTATCTCGGGAAATATCGTTTTCGCAACGTTAAACGGGTAGTAACTCCCCGAAAAACCGTGACGGGTTTTCAGTAAATCTTTAACGCCTTTCATACCGCTTCCGCTCACCGATTGATAGGTCGAGAAAATCAACCGCTTTATTTTGTAATTCTTATAGATATTTTTCAGCGGCGTTATGGCGATAATCGTAGAGCAGTTCGGGTTCGCTATGATTTTTCTGTCGCTCGAATAGATTTTGTCGCCGTTCAGTTCGGGAACGATAAGCGGAATATCCGAACAGCCCCTGAACGCGCTCGAATTGTCTATCACTATCGCCCCGCTTTTCTCGAAAAGCGGGGCGTATTTACGCGAAACTTCCTTTCCCGCGCTGAATAACGCGAAATCTATGCCGTCGAAATCGTTGTTTTCGAGCGATTCTACCGTTAGCGTCCGTCCGAACGCCTGCAACGTTTTGCCCCGACTCCTTTCCGACGCGAAAACTTTGGCGTTCGCTATCGGAAACCGTCTTTCTTCGAGGACTTCTATAAATTTTCTGCCGATTAAGCCCGTCGCTCCTACTATCGCAACGTTGTATTCTAAATTTTTCATACTATATTTTATTAAAAACGCGAGTAAATCTGACAAAAAAAGCAAAAAAATTCTCCATAAAAAATTTTTTACTTGTAAAATAACGTTTTATGTGCTAAAATTATTATAGAGTAGTGTGCCGAAGTTGCGGTTTACGATTGCCGCTTTGGTAAAAAAGGAATTTTTTTGTGGCAAAATATTACGCGGTAAAAGGCGAAGAAAATAAAATATTCACCGATTGGGAGACTTGCAAAGAGTTTTTAAGCGGTAAAAAGGGATATAAATATAAGAGTTTTTCGACCGAAGAAGAGGCGAAAGCCTTTTTAAGCGGCGAGGACTACGCCGAAAAATGCGTGAGCGAGGACTTGTCGAAGGGTTACGCCGTCGCTTTTACGGACGGAAGTTTTGAGGAGAGCCTCAACGAATATTCCTACGGGGCGATTGCTTTTTCGCCCGAAAACGAGACCTTTACTTTTTGCGACCGCGGTTCGAGGGCGGACTTTTTGCCGTCGAGGAATATCGCGGGCGAAGTCGAGGGCGTTCTCGCCGCGGTAAAATGGGCGTTTTTAAACGGCTATCCGAAACTTAAAATTTACCACGACTACGAAGGACTTTCGGCGTGGGCGACGGGCAGGTGGCAGGCTAAGGGAGCGGTCTCCTGCTATTACCTCGAAGAACTCAGACGGTACGACGGGGCTGTAAGGATAACTTTCGAGAAAGTAAAAGGACACAGCAACAACGCCTATAACGAGGCGGTTGACAAACTTGCGAAAGAAGCCCTTTTCGATGGCAAAAGAAAGGTCGCGGACGGCGTGGGTTTCAAGTCGTCGGGAACGGGCGAGTTCGAGCCTCTCTGCGAATATATCGAAATTCAGAACAGGGGCGTTTTAACGAGCAGAAGCGGCGGGGGAGTCACCTTTAAACTCCGTGACGAAAAACTGTCCGTGTACAAAAGAGACGGCGTTATTTCGGTCGTCGGAAAAAAGGACGACTTGTTCTTTTCCGCCGTCGGGTATTTTTACAGAAATACAACGACAAGCGGCGTTAATCGACTTATAGAGCGGGTTTTCAATATCGATACGGGCAATAAAACCTTTATGAGCGGCGTTGAAGTCACCGAATTTCTCGCCGATAAAATCGAGGCCGCGAACTACGCTCCGCTTATAATTTTTACTCTTATCGACGTCGAAAAACGAATTTTCGGAGTGCTGAAAAGCAAGGGGTATAAAGGCGATAAAATATCGCGGGCGTTTTTAAAGGACGGCGACGGGTTCAAAACCGTTCTGCCCGTGACGGGCGGCGAAAAACTCGTAGCCGAATATGCGTTTTTCTATAAATACAGAACGGCGTACGCCGCGTTGTACTTTACTAAAAAAGAACTTGAAAAATTTTGTCGGGAGGCAAGAGAAGCGATATTTTAATCGTTTCTTTAACGGAAGATGGACAGCGAGATAATAAGACTTGCGGATATGGTAAAAGAGCGGACGGGCGTCGCGGTAAGGATATATTCGGACGACGGGAACGACGGATATTCTCCGACCGTCGGGGAACAGGTCGAGAAAGCGGGCGGCAAAATTTCGGGAATAGTCTGCGTCGATAAGAAGAATAAAACCTATTTCAGATTCAGATACAGAGCCGACGAGTACGTCGCTTATATAGATAAAATCGGCGAAGAGGGGAAGACCTTGGCGGGAATAATCGTCACGCTTTTTGAAAACGGCGGGGCGAAAGAGGTTGCGACGAGCAAAAAGGACGCCGTAAAGAACGTTCTTTTGGGTGAAAGCAACGCCGCCACTGCGGGGAAATATATGAAAAAATACGGCATACCCGAACTTCCATGTACGGTTTACGTTTTCTATACTCAGGAGAAAAATATTGCCGATTTGATAAATTTCCTTGAAAATTTCAAGTCGAACTCCTGCGATACGGCGGTTGCGACCGACGATATTACCTGCGCTTACGTTAAATTCAACGACAACGGAACGCCCGACAACGAATATCAGTCGCTTGCCGACTATGCGTATTTGCTCGCTCAGTCCGTAGAGGAAGAACTCGGCTTTTCGGTACGCATAGGCGTGGGCGGCACCGTCGGAAGTTTCGCCGACGGGGCGATTTCATACAAACAGGCAGTAACGGCGGTGAGAATGAGCGGACTTTTTGAACTCAACGCGGGGGTCGCGACTTATAAAGACTACGTGTTCGTGAAAATGCTCGAAGACCTGCCGAGGTATAAACTCGAAGAGTTTTTAAGCGTGCTGTCCGAACCCGACACGAAAACGGTGTTTTCCGATCCTGAGATGATCGAGACGGCGACGGAATTTTTAAAAGCGAATCTCAACGTGTCGGAAGCGTCGAGAAACCTGTATATGCACAGAAACACGCTTATGTACAGACTCGACAAAATCGAGCGGGCGACGGGTCTCGATATACGGAAATTTCAGGACGCGATGACCTTCCGAATAATGACTATTTTGTATAAACTTCTCGGCTGATAGGTTGATAATTTTACGTTTAATCGACTTATAGGCGGACTTTGGAGGTGGAAAATTGAAAAAGAAGATACTTTCCGCAGTCGTTGCGGTAGTCCTTGTCGTAGTTTCCTTTACGGCGGGATTTTTCATAAGGAATTGGACTAACCCCGACCTTGCCTCGCTCGATTTCATTTCGAGAGAGTACAAAAAACACTACATCGACGAAAAGGACGATTACCTTTCGACGATGGCGAAGAGCGTTCTCGACCCCTATTCGAGGTATTACACGAAAAAGGAATACGACGAACTCAAACAGTCGAACAAGGGCATCCGAGCGGGTATAGGAGTTACCTTTTTAGTCGAAAACGCCGAGGTCTATTCGGTCAACGGAAATTCGCCTGCGGAAAAAGCGGGGATAACGAAAGGCGGCATTATCGTCGGCGTAAAGACGGGAAGCGATACGGAGTATACCGCCGTTACGAATTACAACGAGGTCTCGGATAAATTAGACAAGGTTGCGGCGAACGTTAAATTTTCCTTGAAGATTCGCTACGGCGAGGAAGATAAGGAATTTACGCTTGCAAAAGAGGAGTACAGGGAGACTTACGTTTTCTACGAGGATAACTCTTCGTCGTACAGATTCAACGACGAAAACGGCAAAAATATGGCTATGGTAAGATATGGGAACGGCAATTCGGCTTTGGACGAAAACACGGCGTATCTGAAATATACCTCGTTCAACGGACTTGAAAAGGGACTGAACGGTTCGGCGGGGCAGTTTGCCGAGGCGTTGAAAAAGTTTAAAGAGACGAAAAAGAAGAATCTTATATTAGATTTGAGGAGCAACGGCGGTGGATTTATGGATATTTTAACATCGGTTGCCGCTCACCTTATGGGAGTCGAAAACGGCTCGAAAAAAGTCGTTTCCAAGACCATAGATAAGGACGGAAACGTGACGAATTTCGTATCCGAAAAGGTCGATTACGCCGACTACGGTTTTGAGAAAATAATCGTTTTAGGCGACGACGGCACGGCTTCCGCTTCCGAGGCTTTAATCGGGGCGATGCTCGATTACGACGAAAAGGGAATAGTAAGCGTCGTGTTGTCGGGTTACAAGGATAAAAGCGGCGAAATTATCTACCGCACTTACGGCAAGGGCATAATGCAGACCACCTACGAGAATCCGACCACGGGCGAGGCGATTCGCCTTACCACGGCGAAAATTTATTGGCCGACTTCGGGTATCACCATTCACGGCGTAGGCGTTACGAAAGATATAGAAAAGTATTCGGCGAGAGTATTTACGCCTACAATCGAAGCGGGAGTTGACTACGAATTTAATTACGCTGTCGGTCTTATTTCGGGTCAATAATCGACTCATAGCCTAACTTATCGCTTTATAGCAATAAAAAATCGTCGGCAGGGTTTAACCGCCGACGACATAAAAATTGTTCTGCCTGCGCCGTACGCGAAGAAAAAATCAACCCGTTTTGTACAGGTGGGTGCGGTACGCCGTCACGTTCTTTTTCCCGTACTTCATAAATTATAGGCTCGGATAACCGCAGCCGCGGGCTTAAAGTATTGTCGACGAAAACTCGCTCCCTTATTTTGATTTGTGGATCTAATAAACTTCCGTTTCAAACGCCGCAGAATTTGTATCTACGAATATATTATATTATAATTTTTGCTAATATGCAAATGTTTGGAGAAAAAATGTTACTTAGAATTATAGGCGAATACGGACCTTATCCGAAACCGCTCGGGGCGACCTCGTGCTACTTTTTGGAGACGGGTCATAACAAAATAGTACTCGATATGGGTTCGGGGGCGTTCTCGAAACTTTCGGATATCGTGAAACCCGAGGAAATCTCGGCGATAGTAATATCTCATTTTCACGCCGACCATTCGGCGGACCTCGCGATTTTCGCGTATTATCTCCAACAACTCGAAAAACGCGGCAGGTTTTCGGGCAGTATTCCCCTTTATTGTCCTCGCTCCGAGTCGCCGCTTGCGGAACTAGCGAAGTCGATTAAGTATTTTTCCGTTACGGAAGTAAGCGACGGGAAATGTTTTGAAGTTTCGGGTGACAAACTGACCTTTTATAAAGGCGTTCACCCCGAACCGTCTTACGGAGTAAAGGTCGAAAGCGGCGGCAAAACGTTCGCTTACAGCGGCGATACCAACGTTTGCGATAACGTCGACAACCTGTTCGACGGCAGCGACATCGTTATGTTGGACGGCGGACTTTTGTCGAAGGATTATAGCGAAAACTCTCCGCATTTAAGCGTAAAAAAATGCGTTGAATATGCAAATAAGTGGGGCAATAAGTCGATTATCACGCATATTTGCCCGTTATATACCGAAGAAGAAATAAAAGAAGAAGCAAAAGAGGGATTAAATTGTCGGATAGCGAAAGAGGGAACGATTTACCGAATTTAACGAAAATCATAAATTACAGACCGATACTTTTCGTCGCTTTGTCGTTTGCTTTCGGCGTATTTTTCTTCGGGAAATTCTGCCAAAGCGGCTACTCGGCGGTTTTGGTTGCGGCGGCAATCGTAATCGGAGTCTCGCTTCTTTTTCTGCCCTTTTGTTTAGGAAAATCTACAACGAAATACGCCGTGACGACGCTTCTTTGCGTCGTATTTTGTTTGTTCGGGTATTTTTACTCGTCGTTGAGGCTCGGCTCGTTTGATAAAGGGAAAGTTAAGTCAGGGGACTATATCGTAAAGGGAACGGTCTCGACAGTCTCGACTTATAACGGGGTGAAGTACGC
>CALGVF010000267.1 GCA_937920115.1 uncultured Clostridia bacterium | reverse complement strand
ATTATAACGTCCGAAAGAACTTCGACTTTGACCTGCGTTTTGCCCGCCGTCATAGCCGACTGCAAAATCGAGTTGTCCACGGTATACGAGAACATATCCGCGTTATTCGTCGTATCAATCGGATATTTTCCGTCAACCGACTTTATATACTCGCCCGTCTGGTTGTCGAAAAGCATCGTATCGCGTATTTCCGAAAGCCATTCTTCAAAGGTCTTTACGACGAAATTTCCGACGTACTCGTATGTTTTGCCGTCCTTTTCGATAACCGCTTTCCACGCGTATGAACCCGATTCGAGTTTCGGAGTTAAAAACCCGTCGAGTTCTACTTTTCCGCCGTCTTTTTCAAGCGTATAGACGGGCGTATAGTCTTCCTGATAAGAATCCTGCTCCTTGACGAGTTTCGGAAGGTTTACCCTTTCGAGGTAATTGAACGAAGCGGCGAGGTCGAAGTCGAAAACGTAATTGGGCTTATTGTCGTCCGTCACTATGAGTTTTATCGTTCCCTTTTTGGTCTTGCTTCTGTACGAAAACTCGTATTCCCCCACGCCGAGGCTCTTTATATACGCCTTGGAAAATTTACTGTTCAAAAGCCACTCCTCGTCCGTGAGTTTTCTGCCGTTTTTATCGAAAACTTCCGACTTCTCGTTCGCGGAAACCGCGACTTTGTTCTCGGGAGCGGAAAGGTCTGCGGTAACGGCCGGAATGGTAATCTCGACTACTTCCGTCGGCTCTTCCGAGCCGCCCGCCGTTTCGCTTCCGCTTACGCTCGTCGTTTCCGAGTCGTCTCCCGAGCCGTTTTTCTTGCACGCGGCGAAAGAAATTATCATAGAGACCGCAAGAAGCAGACATATAAGTTTTTTCATCCTTTTAACCCTCCTATCGCGAATTTGCTGTTTATGATTCTCTGCGTGGCGCAGTAAATCAGAACCGTAGGTATCATTACTATGGTAAAGCCCGCCATGAGTTCGGGAAGCGAAACCCTGTACGCGTTCGCTTTCTGATAGAACATATACATTCCGTAAGATATGTTCGGGGTACTCGGCAGCCATATATGGTAGGTGCTGTAATCGTTCCACGTTCCCATAAACCCGAGAACGAAAAGAACCACCGCCTGCGGCAAAGCCATTCTCAGATAAATTTTGAAAAGAACGGTATAATGCCCCGCTCCGTCGATGAACGCCGCTTCGGCATAGTCCCACGGAATGACCTTGAACGCCCCGTACATAAGCAGAAAGTTAGTGCCGTAGAAGCACCCGACGGGGGAAGTTATGATATTCATAAACAGATTGTCGTAAACGCCGAGAGCCTTGTTTATCTGCATCGCCGACGGCAGATTTCCGACAATCGGAAGTATCATAAGCACTATTCCGAGGTTGAAGAAGAACTTTTTGCCGAAAAACTCGTATTTAGCCTCTACATACGCGAACATAGTCGTGAAAAACACGCTTAAAAAGGGTTTCAACACCGAAGTTAAAACGCTCACGCCTATCATACCCGCTATGCTGACTTCCATTTTCTCGTCGAATATGACGAAAATTTCCCTGTAATTGCTCCAAGTAACCTGTTTGGGAAGTCCGAGCGGGTTTTTAACGCACTCTAAATTGTCCGCTTTCAAAGAGGTGTTGAGCATATAAAGGGGCAGGACGAGCATCGACACGGCGTATATAATCAAAATTATCCACAAAGCCCAAAACACGACGAGCGAAACTATATCCGCCGCCGATCTCGACTCGTATTTCATTCTTTTTCTCATAATTTACTCCGTTGCGGGTCCGAATTTCTCCAACGCCCATTTCAAAAGAATAGTGAGCGGGGCGACTATTATAGTAAGAATAATACCGCCTGCCGCGTATTTCGGGTAGGAAAAGTCGTTTCCGTCTACTAAAATCATTTTCGTGAAGTAATAGCCCATATTCGAAACGTAGTCGGGAGCCTGCGTGTAATAGAATTCGAGGATAGGTCCTCCGCTCGTGAATATCGCCGCGAAACCCGTTATCAAAAACGTGGTGAGCGTGGGATAAATAAGCGGAAGAATTATATACCAAAGTTCCTGAAACATATTGGTCACGCCGTCGATTTTCGAACTCTCGAATATCTCGGGGCTTATTCCCCTCATAGCCGTCGGATAGACTATAAGACTTGTCGAAAACGAAAGCCATATCATATAGAATATCGTCGTTCCGAAAGCGTATTTCTCGCTGTAAAGCAGATTTATCCACTTGCCGCCGTTCAGCCCCATTTTTTTCGTAACGTAGGTAACCGCCCCGTTATTGCCTATGAAATTGACGAAAACGAGGGCGATTACGAGACCCGACATAATCGCAGGTATCATTACGAGGAAACTGACCGCCTTATTCAAAAAACACTTTTTGAACAGCAGATAGGAAAAGAACACGTACAGCGGCAGACATATAACGAGATTGACGAAATACATCTTTATCGAATTTCTGAAACTGTACGCGAGCAGATTCCCCTGTCCGAACATCTCCGAGAGAAACGTTTTAAAATTGTCGAACGCCGCGAAGTGTTTGCCCGTTCCGTCTATACGCTGAAAAGCGAGAATTATCGAATTGAAGTTTATCGCGACGTAAAATATCGCGAACAATATCAACGGATAGCCTATAAGCGAATAGACGAACAGGTTAGTTTTTAAGATTTTCTTTCTGTCTTTTTGCATTTTTTATACGCCGAATGATTTTATCCTTTATAGAAGCCGTAAGATTTTGCCTGAGAAAGGTAGCCGCTCCACTTCTGAGCGTCGTTGTATTTCGTTAAGTTTTCGATAAGTTTAGCCGCGCTGCCAGCGTTTCTGAATGCGGGAACTATATCGTATTGAAGTTCGCTGAAAAGCATAAGTCCCGAGGTTCCGAGCGAAGAATACGAATAAATCGGGGTCGCCGCCGTATCGATATAGAAGGAACGAACGGTCACGTTTTTCGTATCCTGAACCATATCGTAGGCGTTTTTCGTGAACTCGGTCATTTTCGCCGCCGTCTCGGTCGGTATTTCGTAGTTGTAGTTCCAGATCATTCCCGTGTCGGCGGTGACTTTGCCGAGGTTTTTGTCCTTTAACATATACTTGATAAAGTCCTTTATAGCCGCCGACTTAGCCGAATCGTTTTGCTTTACGACGAGCATCGAACCGCCCGTCTGCGAGAACATCTGACTCTTTTCGCCGCTTACCGACGGAAGAATCATATATCTGTAGTCGCTCGTTCCATAGGGCTTACCACCGTAACTTACGTTGGAATTTATGAGCGACCTCGAACCGTTTTCAAACCAATTACCCTCGACTATAAACGCGGGGGCGTTGTCGCTCGTGTCGATAAACGCGGTATGACTCGTGTCTACGTCGAAAGACTTATCGCTGAGCGTTACCTCGCTTACGAACTTCGTGTTGCAAAGGTAATTCTGAACGAACTCAGCCATATCTTTAACGCCCTTCATAAGCCACGTTTTATATCCGTCCTCGATAGTAACGACCGTTTTCGTTCCGTCTAAAAGTTCGATTTCCTTGCCGTTTGAATCGTGAGTGTAAAACGCGTTATACCCCTCTTCGCCGAGTACGCCCGCAAGGTACGCGTAAGCCACGTTGTTTACGTATTCGGGGTGGGTCGCTCCCATGTAAACGAACACGTCGTCTACTCCGCTCGCCTTGATTTTCTCGCACATCGCGTTGAATTCGGACATATTAGCGGGTTGCCCGTCGTCGTAAGTGCCTTTCACGCCATCTTTACCTGCGGAAATACTACCGTCCGCGTCGGTTATGAGCCAACCGTTATCTTTGAATCTGTCGTAGTCGAAAATGAGACCGCAAGGGCTTATGTTGTACGGAAGAAGATAAGTCTTACCCTCCGACGAAGCCGCTTTGAGCCATTGCTCTTTGTTTGAAAGTTTCTCTGCGATAGTCTTGCCGTTTTCGGGCTTTTCGTCTAAAAGTCCGCTGAGGTCTTCGAGATAATTACCGCCGAAAAGTTGCTGAAAAGAACAGTCTTCGGTTATGAACATATCGAACGAAGAACCCGATTTAATATCCGCGACTATCGTTCCGCCGAGGTTCAGGTTCGATTTCACGTCGATATAGTAAGAGTCGTTGGTCTTATTCCATTCGTTTGCGAGAGTTTTCAACCACTCGTCGCCGAACTCGCCGATGAAATAGGAAAGATTTATTGCCGTTTTCCCTCTCGTGTCCGCAGAATCGTTCGACGTCCCGCCGCCGCTGTTGTTAGTGTTGCCGTTGCATGCCGCCATAGATACGGCAAGGCTCGCCGCCATAACCAAACCGAGTAACTTTTTGAATAATTTTTTCATAGTTTCCGTCTCCTTTTTTTAAATTATCATTTCTTTACTTTCGTAAAGTTTTTTACCGTCGTAAACAATAGTCTTTACTTCGTATTTGCCGAAATCGAGCGAAATTTTCTTATCGCCGAGAGTTGCGGTCGCCTTTTCGCTTTGCTCGCCGCAGTTGAAAAGTCTCAGAATATATCCGTCCGTCTGTCTCGCCTCTTTTAAGGTGATAAACGAGATACGGGGGTTGTCGATATTTACCTTAAAGCCGTTGTCTACCCTCTCGTCCACCGTCGGGAACACGTTTAACGCGTAGGGCTTTTCGGTAAACTCGTCGGCGTTCCGCTTCAAGTCCTGTTTCTCCGCGACTTCGAGTCTGAAAGCGAAATCTCTCTGCCCTTGATCGACCTTAGAGATAAACATTCCGTCTCTTAAAAGAGGTCTGTTCGGAACGGGGTGAGCGCAATAGGTCGCCGTTTTTATAAGGGTCAACGCTATTTTTTCGCCGTCGTAAGACGAACCGAAGTTGGTCGGGGTCATTATTTCGAGAACCTTATCGCCGCCCTTTCCGTCGTCGAACGCGACGAAATCGTGAGCGATACATTCTCTGCCGTCGTCGTAAAGTTCTTCCGCTCCGAAAATCTGTTCGCCGAAGTATTTTCCCTTGCCTACGCCGAGTTCGACTTTTATCGCCCTCGAAGCCTCGCTCGGGAATACGTTTACATCGACGTCTACTTTGGTTCCGTCTTTATATATTCTGTAACCCACGCGTACTCTCGTAAGCCCGAGTCCGAAAAATGCTTCCACGCCCGTAAACACGTCGCCGTCCTCGGTTATCTGAATCGGTTTCATTCCCTCGAACACGCCGTCGGGCTTTTCCAGAAGTTCGAGGCGTTTGCCGTTATGCCCCACGTAGGGTTCGTTCATTCCCCACGGGTCGGGGGTGTCCTCGTAAATTGTCGGCGCGAAAAACTCGCCCGTAATGTACTCTTTGCCGCCGACTTTATAACTGTCTATAAGTCCCGTTTTCGCGTTTATTTTTACGTATTTTTCGCCGTTGTCGAATACTATATCCTCGGCGACTTCGGGAAGTTTCGTTCTCGGAACGACTTTCGTTTTCGCCGTGTATCTCGTTATCGCCATACCGTTCGGCTCCGCCTCGAATATTACCCGCTTACGCCAATCGATCGAGATGTTGCCGACTTCTTTTATAGTCTGCGATTTGAGTTTTCTGCCGTTTTCGTCGTAGACCTCGATTATCGAATAATCGTCGATATAGTGTTCGGTCGGGATAATCGAAAGTTCACATTCCACAAGCGTTTTTCTCTTGTCTGCCTTCGCCGAGAAAACCATGAGCGGATAAGTTCCCTCGTCCGCTACGGGCTGACCTTTGCAGAGGGCGAAAAATGCGTCCGCCCGTATATTGTTCAGTATGTGCAAACCGTGATTTATATAGGTAAAACCGTTCTCTTCGCCCGCCTCTATCATATCGCCGGGCAAAATGTCGTGGAACTGAACGTTGAGCATGTCTTCCGTAACGTCTTTCAGAAGTTCCGCGGGGTATTTATACGCCCCTTTGAGGGAAGCCACGCTCGCGATTTTTTCCGCGAACATAAGTTGCCGCTCCAAGTTCCTGTACTTCTGTTTGAGTTCAGCCATGGAAGTATAGCAACCTACCATGCAGGTGACGAGCGATTTATCGAATACTTCCGTCGGGTTTACGTCGTCGAAATACTCTTCGGGCGTGGAGAATTTTATCTCTATATCGCTCGTTTTCATAAGTTCGCCGACGGCTTTTAAGTCTCTTCTCGACGGTCCGCCGCCGTGATTGCCGACTCCCCAACAGGAAAGCCCGATTTCGACGTCTTCTTTCTGCCTTTCGATATCCTTATTGATTTTATCTACGGCTTTTCCGAGGTCGGAATTGTATTCGGTTATTCTCGCCGCCTTGACTCTGCTCCCGTCGTACCCCTCCCATATAAAGGTCTCCGCGGGAAGTTTCAGTTGCGGAAACGGCATATATTTACCGTATGGTCTCATGAACATATAAGCGTTCTGACCACATTTAGTTAAAATCTGAACGAGTCCTCTCGAATGTCCGAACGGGTCGAAATTGACCGCCGCCGTCGGCATTACTCCGAATTTCTCTTTGAAATAGAGTTCGCCCTCGCGTATCTGTCTGATTATTCCCTCGCCCATAGGCATAAGACAGTCGGGTTGAAGATACCAACCGCCCATTATATGCCATTTTCCTGCCTTTACGAGTTTTTTGATTTCCTCGAAAAGTGCGGGGGCATATTTTTCGGTGTACTTATAAACGGTCACTTCGTTGTGACAGAATATATAATCGAAATCTCTCGCGAGGTTAGCCGCGCTCTGAAAAGTGGACAGAGTCGCCGAAGCCCCCTCTTCCCATTCCCATTGCCATATCGGGTCGATATGAGCGTTGCATATCATGTGTAGTTTTTTGATTTTCGCTTCTTTCATTTTCGTATTACGTAAACTCCTTGCCCTTCGTTGAAAGTAATATTTATCGCGTCTTTAAACGCAATTTTTCCTTTTTCCGTTACCGCGACGTATTCGCCGCTTTCAA
>CALGVF010000266.1 GCA_937920115.1 uncultured Clostridia bacterium | reverse complement strand
GTATAACAATTTCACTTGTTCAAAGGGAGATGTTATCGTAATTAGCCTGTATAGATACGATACGTACTATTATTATTATTACTCTACCGCTTACTTCTACTTTAGCGGATTTGGTAGTCCTGCTGCAAGCACGGCAACGGCACAGGGTGGAATGTATATAGGCTCAAAGGCGTTCTATAATTGTAGTAACTTAACAAGCGTAACGATAGGTAATAATGTAACAAGCATCGGTTCTCATGCTTTCTATAATTGTAGCAAGTTGACGAAAATCGTGTTTACAGATACTTCGACTTGGTATCGTACGACAAACAGCTCTGATTGGAGAAACAAGACGAACGGAACAGGTATATGGCTAGATTCGTCGTCAAGCAATGCAACCTATTTTAAGTCAACTTACTGCGACTATTATTGGTATAAATTATAAAAGTAAGCCTTAATAAACAGACTTGATTTGCTCTTGCCTGTTTATTGAGGTGATAAGCATAAGTATATAAAACACAAAAAAACGGCGGATTAAAAAATCTGCCGTTTTAAATTCCTATTTTTTATAAATATACCCGATAGAAAAATATTTTGCTTTTTCTTGACTTGAAGGGCGGTTTTGTGATAAGATAAAAATCATCAATCGGAACGTTTTTGTCCGACTTAAAAAGGAGAAATTTTGAAACTTACTTTCAGATGGTACGGGGAAAAAGATTGTATCCCCCTTAACTACATAAAACAGATTCAGGGTATGTCGGGCGTTGTCACCGCCGTTTACGACGTTCCCGTCGGCGAAGTGTGGAGCGTTTCCGCTTTGGAAAAACTGAAATCGCTCGCAAACGGAGCGGGACTTGATATGGAAGTCATAGAGAGTATTCCCGTTCACGAAGATATAAAACTCGGCAAGCCTACGAGAGACAGACTGATCGCAAACTACGCCGAAAATATCAGAAATTGCGGAAAAGTCGGCGTAAAGTGCGTTTGCTACAACTTTATGCCCGTGTTCGATTGGTTCAGAACGAACCTCTATTTCAAACACGCCGACGGCTCGACCTCTCTTTCTTATTCGGAAGAGGACTTTAAAAAACTCGACAAACATAATTTGCGGCTTCCCGGTTGGGACGAGAGTTATACCTCGGAGCAGTTGAACGGACTTTTGAAAGAGTACGAGGGAATGACTCACGAAAAATTGTTCGACAATCTCGTATACTTCCTTAACGGGATTATGCCCGCGTGCGAGGAGGCGGGTATAAATATGGCTATCCACCCCGACGATCCGCCGTGGGATATTTTCGGCCTGCCGAGAATAGTCGGCAGAGAAGAGGATTACGACAGACTTTTCAAAGCCGTTCCGAACAAACACAACGGAATTACTTTCTGCACGGGGTCGCTCGGGGCAGGCAGGTTTAACGACCTTCCGAAAATGGCGGCTAAGTACGCCGACCGTATATATTTCGCTCACCTTCGTCAGTTGAAGTTCACAAGCGATACCGATTTTTACGAAAACGGGCATCAGACGAGCGAGGGCAACGTGGATATTTATTCGATCGTCAAGGCTCTCGTCGAAAACGATTTCGACGGATATTTACGCCCCGACCACGGCAGAAATATTTGGGGCGAGGACGCTAAACCGGGGTACGGCTTGTACGACAGAGCCCTCGGAGCGGCGTATCTGCAAGGAGTATTCGAGGCGGTAGAAAAGGACTTAAAGGAGAAAAAATGAAAGCGATATTTTTAGGCGACAGCATAACCGAAGCGGTAGGAGCGTCGTCGGTAGAGAACGGATACGTAAACAAAACGGCTGAAATTTGCAAAATCGAAGTCAGAAATTTCGGCGTGGGCGGCACCCGCATAGCGAGACAGTCTACGCCTACCGAATGGATCCTTTTCGATTACGATTTTCAAATGAGGGCGGAAGTCATGGACAAGGTCGCCGATAAGGTGTTCGTGTTCGGCGGCACCAACGATTACGGTCACGGCGACGCGAAAATCGGAGACGAGAACGACGACTCGCCGTATACTTTCAACGGCGGGCCGAACAATCTTATGAAAAGACTTATCGGAACTTACGGGAAAGAGAAGATTTGCTTTATTCTGCCGATGCGAAGATTTCAGGAAGAAGATTTGTTCGGAGAGGGGCATAGAAAAGAGCCGACTTTAAACCTTAAAGGCTACGTCGATATTATCAGGTCGAAATGCGAAAAAGCGGGCGTAGATTATATCGATTTATATCGAGACGGACTTCCCAAGCCGCTTACCGATAAGGGCGACGAATATACGATCGACGGGCTTCACCCGAACGACAAAGGGCATTTATATATTGCCGAAAGAATAAAAGAATATCTCGAAAGAGAGTAAAGGAGTAAAATATGAATTTACCGTTTTCAATAGATTTAGGCGGCAAGACCGTCGCCATAACGGGGGCGGGCGGAATAATCTGCGGCGAGTTCGCCAAGGCTTTGGGACTTTGCGGAGCAAACGTAGCCCTGTTGGACATCAACTACGACGCGGCTGAAAAAATCGCGGACGAGATAGGCGAAAACGCAATCGCAATTCGTTGCAACTGTCTTGACAAAGAAAGCATAAAGTCCGCCTATAACACGATTATCGAGGCATTCGGCGGCGTTGACATACTCATAAACGGAGCGGGCGGCAACAATCCGAAAGCGACTTGCGACAACGAGTATATGTACCCCGACACGACGGGAATCAAGGACTTTTTCGCTTTGGACGAGAGCGGACTCAAATTCGTTTTCGACCTCAACGTTACCTCGGCTTTTTTGGTAACTCAGGTGTTCGCCGAAGGAATGGTGAAAAAGGGTGGCAACATTATCAACATTTCGTCGATGAACGCTTACAGACCGCTTACGAAAATTCCCGCATACTCTGCGGCTAAGGCGGGCATATCCAACTTCACGCAGTGGCTTGCGGTGCATTTCGCTCCCTGCAATATCCGTTGCAACGCGATTGCCCCCGGCTTCTTCGTAACTAATCAGAACAGAGGGCTTTTATATAACGAGGACGGCACGCCGACGGCGAGAACGGGCAAGATACTCGCCGCGACTCCTATGAGAAAGTTCGGCGAGATAAGCGACCTTATAGGTTGTTTATTGTGGCTTTGCGACGACGGAGCGAGCGGTTTCGTCACGGGTACGGTCATTCCCGTGGACGGCGGTTTCTCGGCTTATTCGGGAGTGTAAAATCTTCCGCAGGTAATAATGGACGACAAAAATAACTCGCTTCGCGGGTATCTCGATAACCTCGTAAATAATCAAAATCTGAATTTTCTCGACGTCGTCGTAAACAGGGGCGGCGAGAGAATTTTCGATTACGGCGGCGGCTTCGACAAGTCGGACAAGAAGAGATATTTCTTCTTTTCGTGTACAAAACCCATCGTTTCGGCGTGCGTTCTGAAACTTGTCGAAGAGGGAAAATTGTGCGTTGAAACGCCCGTTTCAAAGTATCTTCCCGCGTTTTCCGACGCTTTTGTTATACAAAACGGCGTTAAAAGAAAGGCGGGCGAAATAAAAATCAAGCATCTTTTAACTATGACTTCGGGGCTTTCTTACGATTACGATACCGAGCCTTTTCGGGAAGTTCTCGCCGCTACGGGCGGCAAGGCTTCGACTGCGGAAATTTGCAACGCTTTCGTAAAAACGCCCTTGCTTTTTAACTCGGGCGAGAGGTTTTATTACGGACTGTCCTTCGACGTTCTCGGGGCGGTTATCGAAAAAATTACGGAAACGCCTTTGGACGAATATGTGAAAAAGACGATTTTCGAGCCTTTGGAAATGTTCGATTCGGGATTTACGAGAGGAGACGGCGAAGCCGAAAATTTAAAAGACCTCTACGCGAAAACCGCAGACGGAAAAACCGTAAAAGTTAAGAACGCGAACGGGCTTGTATTTACGCCGAATTATTTAAGCGGCGGGGCGGGCGTGGTCAGTACGACCGAAGATTATATGAAGTTTGCCGACTGCCTTACAAACGGCGGCGTAGCCGCGAACGGTTGCAGGTTGCTGAAAGAATCGAGCGTTAAAGATATGGCGAAAAATCACGTCGGGGAAATTTCCGTGAACAACGGGTTCACCTGCGTTCAGGGCGACGATTACGCCTACGGTTACGGCGTGAGAACGAGAATTAAACCCGCGAAATTCGGGCTTCCCGTCGGCGAGTTCGGTTGGGACGGAGCGGCGGGGGCGTATTTTTTTTGCGATCTAAAAAACCGCGTGACCGTTTTCGTCGGTATGTGTCTTATGAATTGGCCCGCGACTTTTAAGGGCGAGCATCTGAAAATAGTAGAAAAGATTTACGATAATCTCGGAATTTCAAAGAATTGAAGAGGGAATAGTTTAAAATGAAGAATATATATATCGTCGGAAGCATAAATACCGACCTTGTAATAACGACGCCTTATATGCCGAAAGCGGGCGAGACCTTAACGGGTAGCGGCTTTTTCGTCGCGAGAGGCGGCAAAGGGGCAAATCAGGCGGTCGCCGCGGCGAGACTCGGCGGCAAAGTCGTTATGTGCGGCTTAGTGGGCGACGACGATTTCGGGAAGTCTGCCGTAAAGGTGTTTACGGAAGTCGGAATCGACGTCTCGCATATAAGGGCGGTTTCGGACGTTCCGTCGGGAACTGCCGTTATAATAATCGAGAACGGCGATAACCGCATAATACTCGACAAGGGAGCGAACGCCGAATTGTCTGAAAAGGATATCGACGAGGCGTTAAAGAACGCTAAGGCGGGCGATATATACCTTACTCAACTCGAAAATCCGATAGAAATTATAGGTTACGGCTTGAAAAAGGCGAAAGAAAAGGGTATGTACGTTATTCTGAACCCCGCTCCCGCGAACAAGGACATAGTTCCGTACCTTAAATATTGCGATTTGGTCACGCCGAACGAGACGGAGACGGAAATTATGGGCGGCAAAGAATTTTTGTTGTCGCAGGCTCCGACTTTGCTCGTGACTTTGGGCGGCAACGGTTTCGAGATTACCGATAAAAGCGGGTCGAAGCATTACGATTGCATAAAGATAAAACCCGTAGACACGACGGCGGCGGGAGACACTCTTTGCGGCGGACTTGCGGCAATGCTCTCGAAAGGAAAAACGCTTGAAGAAAGCGCGATTTTCGGGAGCAAGGCGGCGAGCATAGCGTGTACGAGAAAGGGAGCCCAACCGTCCATACCGACGCTTTCGGAAGTCGAAAATTACTGAAAAGATTATATTTAACTTGTAAAAAAAGACTGTAAATCTATCTGAAAAAGATAAATTTGCAGTCTT
>CALGVF010000265.1 GCA_937920115.1 uncultured Clostridia bacterium | reverse complement strand
GCAGGAATATACTCGATAAAGCACTTCCCCCGTTCCTCGCTACGATAGAACACAAGCCCCTCGTCGAAGCGTTGTTTTAGCCATTCTTTTTTTGCGAGACTCTGAGTTCCCGACATCGCACAACAAATATGCTCTTTATCTATGTTTTCTTTTGTGATTCTTATATAATTCATTTTCCATAAACCTCGAAAAATTGTTTAACGTGTCTTTCAACCATACCTATGACTTCCGTTTCCCGCTCGGGTTCTCTGTCGCAAAGACTTATCCATACGGTTATCGGCAGGCATAATTCGGCTGCCATAATTTCCGCATCGCCGTCTTTAAGTTTCCCTTGAATTATGAGCAATTTCACAAGCCCCGTGAAAAACCGCATTACGTCGTTATAATTATGTTTCGTCTGCATTGCCGCCATTTCGGCGTTGGAAAACTGCCTTATCGTCAGCATTTTGCGACCTTTCGACACAAACGGGTCGTGAAGAATGAATTTTATATGTTTGATTATTCTCTTCGCTAGCGAGTCGGGCGTGATATTCTGTTTACCCTTTATAAACTCGGGATTATCGAAATCGGCGTTAGCGAAAATCGAATGTTTTTCGTAAGTTTCGAGAACGTTTTGCATAAGCGATTTCAAAATATCGTCCTTACTCGCAAAATGACTGTAAAGCGAAGCCTTACGAACGCCGACCGCCTCGGCGATTTGCGACATAGAAGTAGCGTCGAAACCCTGCGTAGAAAAAAGATCGAGGGCAGCGTTTAAAATTTCCTGTTTAGTATTGTTCTTTTCCATAAGTTCACCGTTTATCTGCAAATAGCACTGAATAATATACGAATACTCGCCCGTTTAGCCGATAGCGTTGACTGAATAAAAAACGCTAACTCTTGCATATACTCCCTTTATTATACCTACCGAACGGTCGGTTGTCAATCGTTTTTTGCCGTATTATTGTAAAAAAAGGCAGTCGCAGAACGGATAACTTCCGTCCTGCGGCTGACTTTTTACCACACCTTGCTACATAAAATATATACCAAGTTTTTTACACATCCAATTTTGGTAGATGCCAATACCGCTTGCAAAAATGCAAGTTTTTTATTAAGTTTTTATATACGCATATCGGCACATATTTATATTTGAACAGAATATCCGACGCGTGAAATTATCGTTTTATCAATATAATTCGATATAACTGTCTCTCTCCGCTCCGACCGAAACGTATTTAATCTTACAGCCGACCGCTTTTTCGAGATACTTTATATATTTCATTGCGTTTTCGGGTAAATCTTCGGCTTTTCTGCACTTCGATATGTCTTCGCAGAAGCCGTCGAGATACTCGTATATCGGTTTCGCTCTGTCGAGTTCGTCGCCGAACGGGAATCTTTCAACTCTCTTTCCGTCTATTTCGTACGCAACGCATACGGGAATTTTCTTCATATACGACAATACGTCGATTTTCGTAAGGGCGATGCAAGTCGCTCCCTGTACCTTAACGCCATAACGCGAAGCCACCACGTCGAAGCCGCCGACTCTTCTCGGTCTGCCCGTCGCCGCTCCGTATTCGCCGCCCGCTTGTCTGAGTTCTTCCGCTTCTTCGCCGAACATTTCGCAGGTAAACGGTCCTTCGCCTACGCAGGTCGAATATGCTTTCATAACGCCTACGACGTCGTCGAGTTTATATTCGGGAATACCCGCTCCTATCGGAGCGTAAGCCGCGATTGTGGACGAGGACGAAGTATACGGGAATATACCGAAATCGATATCTCTGAGAGCCCCGAGTTGAGCCTCGAACAAAAGGTTCTTGCCCGCTTTGATTTCTCCTTCGAGGAGTTCGCTTACGTCGCAGACGTAATCTATAAGCGGCGTACCGAATTTTACGAGCCAATCGTACATATCCTCCGCTTTGACCGCAGGCACTCCGTAAGCCGTAACGAGCAGGTTTTTCCACTCTACGATTTCCGCGATTTTACCTTTAAGACTCGCAAGTCTTTTAAGGTCGCCCATACGGAAGGTTTTTTTCATATATTTGTCCGAATAAACGGGCGCGATTCCTCTTCTCGTCGAGCCGAATTTTCTGTCTTTCAGTCTGTCCTCTTCGAGTCCGTCGAGAAGTTTGTCGTAAGGCATACAGATGGTCGCCTTATCGCTGATTTTGAGATGTTTCGGGGTAATTTCTATTCCCGCTTTTCTCAATTTCTCGATTTCTCCGCAAAGATGCTCGATGTCGATAACCATTCCGAGACCCATTACGTTGACGGTGTCGTCTCTGAGAATACCCGACGGCAACAGGTTAAGAGCAAACTTACCCTTATCGTTGACTACGGTATGTCCGGCGTTGTTTCCGCCCTGATAACGTATGATAACGTCGTACTTCTCCGAAAGAAGGTCAACCATTCTGCCCTTTCCTTCGTCGCCCCAGTTGATTCCTACAATAGATGTAAGCATATTTTCTCCTTTTTAAACGTTGACTTCGGCTTTCAAGCCTAAAAGCCCCGTATTTTTATCTATTATTTTGTTTTTGACTTCCGCGAGGAACTTCTCCGTCTGCTTTTCCGCAAGTCCGCAAAAGCCTTTCGCGTCGAATATTTTATCTATCTCTTCTCTCGTGAGTTTTAACTCATCATCTTTCAAAAGTCGGTCTATAAGGTCGTTATCGCCGCCGTTTACCTTTACGTTATAGCCCGCTTCGATGGAATGAACTCTGATTTTTTCGTGCGTCCACTGCCTGTCGAAGCCCTTTTCTTCAACGAGGTACATAAGTATGTTTTCGGTCGCCATGAACGGAAGTTCGGCGTCGAGATTTTTCTTGATTACCTTCGGGTAAACGTTGAGTCCGCTTATTACGTTTACGTAGAGATTTAAAATTCCGCTCGTCGCTAAAAACGCTTCGGGAACGGATATACGCTTGTTCGCCGAATCGTCGAGCGTTCTTTCAAGCCACTGCTGAGCCTCGGTTATCGCGGGGTTCAACGCGTCTACCATAACGTATCTTGCAAGCGAGGCTATTCTCTCGCTTCTCATCGGGTTTTTCTTGTACGCCATTGCCGACGAGCCTATCTGTTTGGTCTCGAACGGTTCGTCAACTTCTTTCATGTGGCACATAAGCCTTATATCCGACGAAAATTTCGCCGCCGACTGTGAAATGCCCGACAATACGTTAAGTACGAAACTGTCGGTTTTTCTCGAATAGGTCTGTCCCGATACGGGAACGATTTTCTTAAACCCGAATTTCTTTGCTATGAGTTTTTCGAGTTCAAATACCTTTTCTTCGTCGCCGAACAGTTGCAAAAAACTCGCTCCCGTTCCCGTCGTGCCTTTACAGCCGAAGAATTTAAGATTTTCGATTTCCCATTCTACCCGTTTATAGTCCTCTACGAGGTCGTTAAGCCATAAAGTAGCCCTTTTGCCGAGCGTAGTCGGTTGAGCCGCCTGAAAATGAGTATAGGCAAGCACGGGAAGGCTCTTATACTTGTCGGCGAAGTCGTAAACAGCCTTAATCGCGTTTACAAGCAATGCTTTGACCGCTTCCAAACCCTCTTTCATAAGGAGAGTGTCGGCGTTGTCGGTAACGTAGCAGGAAGTCGCTCCGAGGTGAATTATTCCTCTTGCGGTCGGACACGAATCGCCGTAGGTATAGATATGAGCCATCACGTCGTGACGGAGTTGTCTCTCGTACTCCGCTTCCTTATCGTAATCTATATCGTTGATATGCGACTTCATTTCGGCGATTTGCTCGTCGGTTATGTTAAGTCCGAGTTCTTTTTCGCTCTCGGCGAGGGCGACCCAAAGTTTTCGCCACGTCGAATACCTGTTGTCGGGCGAAAATATCTTCTGCATTTTTTCGTCCGCGTATCTTTCGCAAAGCGGACTAACGTATTTATCTCTCATAATTCCTCTGTTTCTAAGCAAACACCGTTATTATAATACATTTATCGATAAATATCAACCGCTTTACGGGATAAAGTCGATAAATAATTTTTTATGGCTCGTATAAGCGGGTGTGGATAACGCAACTTGCCGCAAGGTAAATTTCACAGCCGTTAGCGATTTCACTCCCGTTTCTCGGGACGCCGAGGGCGTCGTCCCCTACGCCGCAAGGCAAATATAACCGCCGCAGGCAATATAACTTACCGATAAGTAAATATAACTTTGCAAAGCAAAATATCACTTCCGTTTCTCGGGACGCCGCCTTAAAGTCGTCGTCCCCTACGATTTTCAAAAAACACCATGAGGTGAATTTCGCAGGCATCGCTTCCTCCTTCGGGGGAAGTGGGTTGACGGAATGAAATAGAAGTCAAGCCGATAGGGGACAAAATAAACGAGTGTTTTTTATTATCCCCTATCGTCAAAATCTCGCTACGCTCCATTTTGCCACTTCCCCCGAAGGAGGAAGCATGAGGGTAAAATCGCGTTAATCGACTTATAGCC
>CALGVF010000264.1 GCA_937920115.1 uncultured Clostridia bacterium | reverse complement strand
ACGTCTTTTCGAGTACGTTAAGTAGCGGAACGCCGCTGAGTTTCGACAGATTTTCGGCGAGCAATTCGCTTTGATTGTAACCTCTTCTTTTTAACTTTTTATCGGTCACGGGAACGTATACTATTCCGTCGGCGTAAGTGACCGAGAAAATATAAAGTTCGTATAACTTTTTAGCAAACTCTTCTGCGAGATACTTTTCGCCGTCGTATTTGAGTTTTCTTATAAGCGTTCCCGACACTTCGCCGTAGACGTAAACGCTCCTCGCCCTGTCGAAAGATAACAGCCGACCTTTGCATCTGTCGCAAAAGGTGGTCGGTATTTCGGTTTTGTCGCCGCAATGGTCGCAGACGTATTCGTTATTCGGTTCGAGTTTTTCAAGGCATTTCTCGCAAAGTATCTTTCCCGTAAAACTTTCCCTGCCGCAATACGAACAGGTCAGATTTCTCGGCAGGAATACTTCTTTAAGTCTGTAAAAAATCTTTTTCATATATCTGTATAGAGAAAACCGACGGACAAACGCCGTCGGTAAGTTGCAAATAATTGCTTTTAAATTTAGTCGGGATAGCCGTCGGGGTTCTTCGTCTGCCAATTCAGGGCGTCTCTGCTCATATCGTCCAAAGTCTTTTCAGCCTTGAATCCGATGAGATTGTACGCTTTCGTCGGATCTGCGTAACATTCCGGAATATCCCCCGGTCTTCTCGGGTCGATAACGTAAGGAATTTCCTTGCCGAGAGCCTTCGAGAACGCGTTTATCATTTCGAGAACGCTGTACCCTCTGCCCGTGCCGAGATTGACTATAAACAAGCCCGACTTCGTGAGAAGTTTATTGACAGCAAGAACGTGTCCTCTCGCCAAGTCCACAACGTGAATGTAGTCTCTTACGCCCGTACCGTCTTTCGTCGGATAGTCGTTTCCGAAAACGTGTACTTCTTTGAGTTTGCCGACCGCAACCTTGGTGATATACGGGCAAAGATTGTTCGGAATACCGTTCGGATCCTCGCCGATAAGTCCCGACGGGTGAGCCCCTATCGGGTTGAAATAACGCAAAATCGCGATATTGAACTCGGGGTCGGCTTTCGCCAAGTCCTTTAAAATGTATTCGATAAAAAGTTTCGTCGAACCGTAAGGGTTGGTCGTCGAAAGGGGGAAGTCCTCCGTTATGGGAACGGTATGCGGGTTGCCGTAAACGGTTGCCGACGACGAGAATACGAGGTTCTTAACGTTGAACTCTCTCATAACGTCGATTAAAGCGAGCATTCCGCTTATGTTGTTTTCGTAATATTCTATGGGTTTCTGCACCGATTCTCCGACCGCCTTATACCCCGCGAATTTTATAACCGCCGCGAAATCGTGCTTTTTGAAAATCTCTCTCATGGCGTCTTTATCGAGTACGTCCGCTTTATAGAACTTAATCTTTTTGCCGACGATTTGCTCTACTCTTCTTACCGCCTCTTCCTTACTGTTATACAGATTGTCTACGACTACGACGTCGTATCCGCTTTGTATAAGTTCGATCGTAGTATGGCTGCCGATATAGCCGGCTCCGCCCGTAACAAGTATTGTTTTCATATTTTTCTACTCCTTTATATTTTTTCGGTTTTTGTCTTAAACATCGCGTTTATCGACTTATAGACCGATTTTTACTTATTGATTACCGTTTCTTCGAGGTATACGTCGTAAGTTACGGGACGGTCGTAAGTCTTGGTTCCGTCCAACTCGATAATACGATTGCATACCGTGTTCATAAGTTCCCTGTCCTGACTCGTCATAAGAAGACAACCTTTGAAATTTTCAAGCCCGTCGTTTAGCGAGGTAATAGATTCGAGGTCTAAGTGGTTTGTCGGCTCGTCGAGCATCATGAAGTTGCCGCCCTCTAACATCATTTTCGCAAGCATACATCTGACCTTTTCGCCGCCCGAAATTACGCTCGCCTTTTTCTGCGATTCTTCGCCCGTGAACAACATTCTGCCGAGCCAACCTCTTACGAATTCCTCGTAGTGGTCGTAGGAAAATCTCGAAAGCCAATCTACGAGCGACAAGTCGCAACCGACGAAATACTCGTCGTTGTTCTGCGGAAGGTAGGTGGGAATTATCGTCTTTCCCCACTTGTAATATCCGCTCGTCGCCGTTTCCTTTCCCGCCAAAATATCGTAAAGCATAGTTATCGCCTTACTGTTTTTGCCGACTATTCCTATCTTTTCGTCTCTGTTGACCGTGAAAGTGAGGTTCTCGAAATAGCCCTCTTTCGTGAGATTTTCGACGAAAAGTATGTCGTTGCCTATTTCACGGTCGTATTTGAAATT
>CALGVF010000263.1 GCA_937920115.1 uncultured Clostridia bacterium | reverse complement strand
AAAAAATGAAAGTAAGACCATCAGTGAAACCTATGTGCGATAAGTGCAGAGTCATTAAGAGAGAAGGAAAGGTTATGGTTATTTGCTCGAAGAACAAGAGCCATAAACAAAGACAGGGTTAATTACTTTTCAAATCTCGGGAAACCGAAACACAAAAACAAATTTAAAAAATTCGGAGGATATACAAAATGGCTCGTATTGCCGGCGTAGATTTACCAAGAGAAAAGCGCGTAGAAATCGGTATCACCTATATATACGGTATCGGCAGACCTACCGCAACCAAAATTTTACAAGCGACGGGCGTCAATCCCGACACGAGGGTTAAAGACCTCACGGAAGACGACGTAGCGAAACTCAGAGATTATATCGAACATCACCTCAAAGTAGAAGGCGAACTTAAAAGCGAAGTAAGTCTCTCGATAAAGAGACTTATGGAAATCGGCTGCTACCGCGGCGTAAGACACAGAAAGGGCTTACCCGTAAGAGGACAGAGTTCCAAGAGAAACGCGAGAACGAGAAAAGGTCCGCGTCGTACGGTCGCTAAGAAAAAGACCGCTACCAAATAATTAAAGGAGGGTACTAAAAATGGCTGTTAAGAAAGTCGTAAAAAAACGTAAAGAACTTAAAAACGTTGACAAAGGTCAGGTACACATTCAGTCCTCCTTTAACAACACCATCGTAACCGTTACCGATATGAACGGAAACGACATCGCACATTGCAGTTCGGGCGCGCTCGGATACAGAGGATCGAGAAAGAGTACTCCGTTCGCCGCTCAGCAGGCTGCCGAAACTGCGGCTAAGGCCGCTATGGAACACGGACTTCGCAGCGTAGAAGTATTCGTTAAAGGTCCGGGACAAGGCAGAGAATCCGCAATCAGGGCGCTCGGAAACGTAGGTTTGGAAGTTACGCTCATTCAGGACGTATCGCCCATTCCTCACAACGGATGCCGTCCGCCGAAACGTCGTAGAGTTTAATAGGGAGGTAATAAGAGATGGCTAAATATACAGACGCAAAATGCCGCTTGTGCAGACGCGAGGGCGGTAAGTTATTCTTAAAGGGCGACAAATGCTACAAGACTTCTTGTCCGTTTGAAAGACGTCCCGTTGCTCCCGGACAGCACGGAGCAGACAGAAAGAAAGTATCCGAATACGGATTGCAACTTCGTGAAAAACAGAAGGCGAAGAGAATTTACGGCATACTTGAAAGTCAGTTCAGAGACTACTACGAGAAAGCCGATAAAATGAAAGGAATTACGGGTGAGAACATGCTCTCGCTTTTGGAGAGAAGACTTGACAACGTAGTTTACAGAATGGGTATCGCGGTATCCAGAAGTCAGGCTCGCCAACTCGTAACTCACGCTCACTTCAACGTAAACGGCAGACCCGTCGACATCGCTTCGTATCAGGTCAAAGTCGGAGACGTTATATCGGTTAAAGAAGGAAAGAAATCTTCGCCGTACTTCGAGGCGTTGAAAGGCGCCGCAAAGAGCGGAAAGATGCCCAAATGGGTTGATTTCGATTCCGAAAAATTAGAAGGAAAAATCCTTGCACTCCCGACGAGAGAGGATATCGATTCGCAGATTACCGAACAGATGATTGTCGAGTTGTACTCTAAGTAATATATACCAAAATAGATTATCAGGAGGTATATTTTTCTATGATGGAAATAGAAACGCCCAAGATTGTAACCGTAGAGAGCGACGACAGGACGTATGCCAAAATCGTAGCCGAGCCTTTGGAAAAAGGCTTCGGTTTAACGCTCGGCAATGCGCTTAGAAGAACGCTTTTATCTTCGCTTCCCGGAGCGGCGGCGCAAGGCATTAAATTCGCCAACGGAATCGTCAAGCACGAATTTTCGACCGTTCCCGGAGTAAAAGAAGACGTTACCGAAATTATCCTTAACCTCAAAGGCGTGTCGTTCAAGACCGCTACCGTTACGGAAGATTTCAAAAAGGTAATGAGATTATACAAAACCGGACCGGCGGTAGTCGTTGCGGGGGATATCGCTTCCGATATGGAAGTCGAAGTTCTCAACAAGGACGCCTATATCTGCACGCTCGACAAAGGAGCGGTTCTCGATATGGAGATTACCGTAGGAAGAGGCAGAGGTTATAAAGGGGCTGAACACAACAAGACAGACGAGATAGACTATATTCCTATCGACTCTATCTACACGCCCGTCAAAAAAGTCAGTTACAACGTTGAAAGCACGAGAGTCGGACAGAACACCGACTACGACAAATTAACTCTCGAAGTATGGACGAACGGAGCGTTTTCGGGCAAGGAAATCATAAGCCTTGCAGCGAAAATACTCGGAGAGCATATTCAGTTGTTCGCCCTCAGCAACGTAATGAGCGGACCTATCGTAGTACCTGCAAAGCAGGACGATATGATGAGAGTCAGAGAGATGAGCATCGAAGAGATGGACTTGTCGGTACGTTCGTACAACTGCTTGAAGAGAGCAAACATTCACACGGTAGACGACTTGACGAAAAAGACCGAAGACGATATGCTTAAAGTAAGAAACTTAGGCAAGAAGTCTTTGGACGAAGTGATCTACAAATTAAATTCCTACGGTTTATCGTTGAAGGAAAAGGAGGACTAAGAAATGCCAAGGAAATTAGGTATGACAACCACGCAGAGAAAAGCGGTATTAAGAAATCAGGCTTCCAATCTTTTATGGTATGGCAGAATCGAAACCACTCTTTGCAGAGCAAAAGAGTTGAAGCCCTACGTTGAAAAGATTATCACGCTCGCTATAAACAGTTACGACGACGTAATCGAGACGACTGTTACCACGACCGATAAAAAGGGTAAAGAAGTTACTACCAAAGTTTTGAAAGACGGCGGAAAGAAACTTGCGGCAAGAAGAAAGATTATGTCGCTTACCTATGATATTCAGGAGCAGAGAAAGACCGAAGTCGCTAAAAACGCCGACGGAGAAGTTAAAGTCGTAAGAGAAACTATGGCTGACTTCAAGAAGAGAACGGCAGGCGTTAAGCACCCGCTTGTCGAAAAGGTATTCAACGTAATCGCTCCCGCGTACGCCGAAAGCGGCAGAAAGGGCGGTTATACGAGAATTTACCAACTCGGTATGAGAAAAGGCGACGCTGCTGACGTAGCGATTATCGAACTCGTTTAATCGAAAGGTTGATTTTACAGAAATAAAAAACGGCATATATTGCGAGAAAAGGTTTGACCGAAACGCAATATATGCTTTTTTTATGCCGAAATTTCGGAAAGAGCATATACTTTATAGAAACTTCGGAAAGAATTATGAAATTTTAGCGAAAAAACGCCTTGAACAGGCAAAACAGCCTTAAAATGTCGTCCGAGAGGCGAAAAACGCCGATAATCGACTTATAGGGGGACTTATCTCGAATTTGCGGCGGGAAAACCCGACTAAGTTTACGCTTAAAAACGGGGCTGAAAGGCTCTGCTTCGGCGAAATTTCAATATCTTTTAAAAAAATTCTTCATATTTCTTTATTTCCAACAATTTTCATATCTTTGTATTCTCACGCGGGATTAGCACATCGGTAGTGCATCAGCTTCCCAAGCTGAGGAGGGGGGTTCGACTCCCCTATCCCGCTCTCTTTG
>CALGVF010000262.1 GCA_937920115.1 uncultured Clostridia bacterium | reverse complement strand
CGTCCAACGTCGCCCTTTGTATGAACGCCGAATACGACTACGTGGAAATCAAGGCGAACGGCGAAATCTACGTTCTTGCGGAAGCGTTGGTGCCGACCCTTTTCGAGGACTACGAAGTAATTTCGAGGAAGAAGGGCAAGGACTACGAATATACCGAGTACGAACCCATGTTCCCTTACGCTTTGGGAACGTTCAAAGAAAAGGCGTTTTACGTTGTAAACGACCCGTATGTCACTCTTACCGACGGTACGGGAATAGTTCATATCGCCCCCGCGTTCGGCGAGGACGACTCGCTCGTCGGCAAGAAATACAATCTTCCGTTCGTTCAGATGGTAAACGACAGGGGCAGATTTATCGACGCCGTCGAACCCTATAAGGGAATGTTCGTAAAAGACGCCGACAAAGTCATTATCAAAGACCTCAAAGAGAGCGGAATACTTTTCAAAGACGTGCTTTTCGAGCATAGTTATCCCTTCTGTTGGAGATGCAACACTCCGCTTTTGTATTACGCAAGGTCGAGTTGGTTCATAAAGACCACGGCGATAAAAGACCAACTTATCGCCTCTAACAAATCGGTAAACTGGATGCCCGAGACGATAGGAACGGGCAGAATGGGCAACTTCCTCGAAAACGTCATCGACTGGGGACTTTCGAGAGAGAGATACTGGGGTACTCCGCTCCCTGTATGGGTATGCGAGGACTGCGGCGAAATTCACGTTATGGGTTCTAAAAAAGAACTCAAAGAGATGTGCGGAATAGAGGGGGATATAGAACTTCACCGTCCGTATATCGACGTCCCGACCTGCAAATGTCCGAAGTGCGGCGGCAAGATGAAGAGGGTGAAAGAGGTTATCGACTGTTGGTTCGACTCGGGTTCGATGCCGTTCGCTCAGTTCCATTATCCGTTCGAGAACAAGGAACTCTTCGAAAAGCATTTCCCTGCGGACTTCATTTCCGAGGCGGTAGATCAGACGAGAGGTTGGTTCTACACTCTTCTCACGATTTCCACCTTGCTTTTCGGCAAATCGCCCTTTAAGAATTGCATAGTACTCGGACATGTAAACGACAAAAACGGCATTAAAATGTCCAAACATATAGGTAACGTCGTAGACCCGTGGTCGGTACTCGACAAACAGGGAGCGGACGCTATCAGATGGTATTTCTATACGAGCAGCGCGCCGTGGCTTCCGTCGAGATTCTATGAAGAGGCGGTTTCCGAAGGTCAGCGTAAATTTATGGGAACGCTTTGGAATACCTACGCGTTTTTCGTGCTATACGCGGACATCGACAAATACGACCCGTCGAAATACGATATTAAAAAATGCAAACTCACCCTTATGGACAAGTGGGTTTTGTCAAAACTCAACACGCTTATAAAGGTCGTCGATAAAGGACTTGCGGAGTACAAGACTTTCGAGACGGCGAGATATATTCAGGACTTCACGGACGAACTTTCAAATTGGTACGTTCGTCGCGGCAGAGAGAGATATTGGGGCAGCGGAATGACCGAGGACAAGGCGGCGGCATATACCACGCTTTACACCGTACTCGTTACGCTGTGCAAGATAACCGCCCCGTACGTTCCGTTCATGGCGGAGAGTATGTACAGGAATTTGGTACCCGAATTCTTCAATAACGAACCTATATCCGTACATTTGTGTTCTTATCCCGTCGCGGACGAGAGTATGATAGACGAAGAACTCGAAAAGGGAATGGAGGACGTTTTGGAGATAGTCGCTCTCGGCAGAGCGGCGAGAAACGGCAGCAATATCAAGAATCGTCAGCCGCTTAAAAAACTCTACGTTGCCACCGACAGAAAGGTGAACCTTACCGAAGGACTTTACAACATAGCGAAAGACGAACTCAACATAAAGGAGTTCGAGGTGCTTCACGACGCGTCGGCGTTCGTAACGTATAAACTTAAACCGCAACTTAAAACCTTGGGACCGAAATACGGCAAGGCACTCGGGGCAATCAGAAACTTCCTCGACACCTGCAACGCGGCGGAAGTGGTTGCGTGCGTAAAGGGCGGCGGAACGTACAAGACGAAACTCGGCGATACCGAAGTAGAATTTACGATTGACGATTTACTTATATCGAGCGAGCCGTCGGAGGGTTACGTTTCAGAGAGTTCGGACGGACTTACGGTAGTTCTGGACGTACACGTTACCGAAGAACTCCTGCTTGAAGGGGCGGTAAGAGAACTCGTCTCGCGTATTCAGAATATGAGAAAAGAGGCAGGATTCAACGTTACGGACAGAATAGTACTCGGGTTTAAAGCCGAGGGCGTAGCGGAGAGAGTGTTAAAAGAAAAGGCGGACGAGATAAAATCGGACGTACTTGCGGAAGAGATAACGGAAACGCCGGACGGATACGTAAAAGACTTCGATATAAACGGCGACAAAGTAGTTTTAGGCGTTAAGAAGATTTAACGATAATAAGCGTTCTCGTCACGAAAAGTCTCCCTTACGCAGGGTAGGCTTCTCGAAACAAATTTCTTGCTTTCCTCTTTGGGACGAATTGAAAACTATCCGTCGTCTTGCTTTCCCCTTTGGGACGAATTGAAAACTATTCCATCTTGCTTTCCCCTTTGGGACGAATTGAAAACTATTCCATCTTGCTTTCCCCTTTGGG
>CALGVF010000261.1 GCA_937920115.1 uncultured Clostridia bacterium | reverse complement strand
AACTTGACGGGATAATAGCCGAGTATAAACGGATATACGAAAACAAACGGAAACTTTGGGAAAAGTACAGAAGCGGAATTAAAAGCGAGGGAAACGCCCTCGATAAAAAGTACGGCGGCATTATCCGTCGGATGGAAGAGGAAAAGAAAATACTCGGCGAGAATAAACGCAGCATGGTAATCGCGTTGGAGCAAATGTCGTTCGACGCGTTCGGTACGCCGAAATGCACGATTAAGGCGGGCTATAAGGGAGAAAAGGGCGGCGAAGAAATAATATTCGACGGCTCGTTGAAGCCCTCGACCGTGGCTTTCGAGCAGAGCGGTTGCTATTATCACAGATTTGCCGTCGAGCCGAAAGAAATAGAATATATTTTGCTTGACTTCCGCGGCGAAAGCGAAAGTTATCCTCAATATATTTCGTTCGTTTTAAACGGCAAAAAGTACGTTCCCGCGACCGTCGAAAAAATTTGCGGCGAGGTTACGGACGAGAAAAATCTTCTCGGAAACGACACTCGTTTCGTGAGGTTCGGCTGCTCGGACGGACTGAAACACTTTAACGATATCGACCTTGCTAAGAAAAATAACGTTGTAAAAATCACGTTTAAGGAATTTTGAGAATGAAAAAGTACTTTAAAGATAAATTACAGGTGGAAATTTTTGAAAACAGAACGCTTATGGGCGAAACCGCCGCGAGAGATATTTCGGCGAAGATAAAAGAACTTCTCAGGGAAAAGACGGAAATCAATATGATATTCGCCGCCGCTCCCTCGCAGAACGACGTTTTAAAGGCGTTGGTCGAGGATAAGAACATAGAGTGGAACAGGGTGAACGCCTATCACATGGACGAGTATATAGGACTCGACAAAAACGCTCCGCAGGGCTTCGGCAACTTTCTGAAAGAGCATATTTTCGGACTCGTACCCTTTAAAAGCGTGAATTATATAGATATTACCGCGACCGACCCTGAAAAGGAAGCCGAGAGATACGGAAAACTTTTAAAGGCTAATCCTACGGATATTGTGGTAATGGGAATCGGCGAGAACGGGCATATAGCCTTTAACGACCCCGAAGTAGCCGATTTTAACGATAAAAAGGTCGTAAAGCCCGTAAAACTCGACGAAATCTGCCGCAATCAGCAGGTGAACGACGGCTGTTTCAAAACGCTTGACGAAGTTCCGACTCACGCAATGACTTTAACCGTTCCCACTCTCGTAGCCGCTCCGTGGCTGTTCTGTATAGTTCCCGCGGCGACTAAGGCAAAGGCGGTTTACGAAACGATAAACGGGAAGATAGACGAGCATTGCCCCGCGAGTATTTTAAGGACGAGAGACAATGCTAAATTGTATCTCGACGACAAGAGTTCGGCACTTTTATGATAGAGATAAAAAGCGACAAAATAATAACCCCGAGCGGTTTGCAATCGGGCTATTTATACCTCGATAACGAACTTATAGACGGGTTTTCCGAAAAAAGAAGGGTTGCCGATAAGACTTACGACTTTACGGGCAAATACGTTTCGGCGGGGTTTATAGACCTTCATACGCACGGGGCGGGCGGCTATCCGTTTATAAACTGTACGGAAGAGGACGTAATAAACGCCTGCAATTTCCATTTAAAGCACGGAACGACGAGCATAATGCCGACGGTAACGGC
>CALGVF010000260.1 GCA_937920115.1 uncultured Clostridia bacterium | reverse complement strand
ACGCTATTTCTCTGATTTGTAGTAGTGTCCATAAATTTATGTCTTTACAAGCACACGTCTTACAATCAACTATGTGATTTTAATACGATAAAATTTGCAATTTCACAGTATCATTTTAAGTGTTAACATACTAATTGCTATTAAGAAATTGTTGCGTGTTGAGTTTTTGTGTAGATTAAATTATACTGTTACGTGCTTTGTAGAAATCGGATAGTTCTTTTAAGTTTTGTAAGTTGAGCCGTTATTTTGATTCTAATTGATTTTAAGCGTAGCGATACTCTGTCTATTTTTTGCGGTAGTGGTTCGGAGAGTTACCTGTTATAGATTTGAAAGCCTTGAAAAAATGCGGGTAGTCCGGCATACCGACTTTTTCGGCGATTTGCTGAATCGTTAAATCGGTGGTTTTTATCAGATATTTCGCCTCCATAATTCTTTTCTGAACGATGTATGCTTTCGGCGCGATTCCTTTGGCGTTTTTTATAATTGTGTAAAGTTGTTTTTGCGACAGATAAAAATGTGAGCAGAGCGATTGTATGGTTATATCTTCCGATAAGTGTTCTTGCAAGTAATCGTCGAAAATATCGATGAAATTATCTTGACTGATAAGTATAATTTTTTGAGATAAAGCGTATTCAAACAATGCGAAAATAAGTGTTTCTATCGCGTTGAACTTTTCTTCCGTGAAATATGGGATATCTTTGAAAGTTCGCATCATCTCGTCGCGGGACGTGCCCGTTTCCTCGCAGTATTCGACTATTCTTCTTTCGATTTCCGCCTCGTCTTCTTTGGTTTTAAATGGTCCGACGATGACGAAACCGTAAGTTTCATTGTTATGCGAAAGTCGAAAAGACAGTTCCGTAAGTCCGAAATGGCAGTTGTATTTCAAAGACTGTTTATTGTTGTTCAAACACGTCATAAACGAATCCGAGTCGGATTCCTCACACTTTTCTTTAAGGTGCTTTTTTACGCTGGCGCAGAACGGCGAGCCCGGAGAGGTGCATGCGCACGTTCCCTTGAATTCCTTGTTGTAAAACGTTATGGAAGCGTTTAATAACAGTCGTAGTTTCGAAAAAAGTTTGGCGAAACATTCAAAATCAAAAGTTACCATACTCGCATTGTATCATAAAAAATCAGGTATGTCAATATCGAAATTATTTTTTGTTTCAATTTTTTCAAAAGGTTTAAAAAGGCAATAAATTTATCCGTTTCAGCAATGTACATCGGCGATTTCTTGTGTTATAATCATCGTATTAAAAACTCGGGACGGTATGTTGCGCAAGAATGATGCGATGCTTGGTCGGCATACGTTGAAGATTGAGGATGGAAGAATATTTCAGGGCTATAGCGGACAGGGGCGTCCCATACGTTGCGGGGCAAGTTCTCGGCATTGTCGTGATATTATGGAGTATTCTGGTTTATACCCGAAAAAACAGCGACAAAATATTGATTTTCAAACTTGTATCCGACGCATTGAGCATATTTCAGTATCTGCTATGCGGCAATTATACGGGATCGGGGTTGAACGTCGTCATGTGTATGAGAGAGATTGTGTTTTACAATCGCAAGAGACGTAAATGGGCAAGCGGAAAGGCGTGGCTGTACATATTTATCGTGTTGATTGCGGCGATGCCGTTTCTTACGAGTAAAGCGGAGATTTTTTCCGTTTTATGGTTTGCGAATATATTCCCGGCTCTCGGCAGCGGGTTGGCGGTAATCGGGCTATACGATAAAAACGCAATGAAAACGAGGATTTTTTCGCTCATCGGAGTTGCGTTGTGGCTTGTCTACGTTATAATCGTGGAGAATTATATTTCGATACTTGCGAACATTATATCTTTAATCGCTATAATCGTGGGGCTTATCGGAGATATCGTAAGGAGAAAAAATGCGGATGCAAACGGCGAAACCGAGCAATAAAATATTCAGACATTGCCTGCGTTTGCAAATTACTTGCGACGACAGAATCGACGAAATTGCCGACGAATTGACGAAACATTGCAAAAAATACGGATTCACCGACGTCATGCTGATGATAAACGCCGAAGAATTCAACGTCGGGCATATAGAAATCGAAAATGCCGCTCCGTGGGTCGAAGCTCTGAAAAGTGTAAAACGCAAACTTGAAAAGAACGGAATCGTCGCGAGTGTAAACAACTGGATGGAAATGGGACATCTCGACAGGCAGCGAAGGTTGACTCCGTCGCAGAGTTTTACAACGATGGCCGACAAGAACGGCAAAAAGTGTTCTGTGGTTGCCTGTCCGCTGAGCCTTGAATGGCGAAAGTATTACACCGGGTATGCGTCGTATCTTGTAAGAGAATTATCTCCCGACGTTTTCTGGATAGAGGACGATTTCAGATATCATAATCACGGCAACCTCGAATGGGGCGGGTGTTTTTGCGACGAGCATATCGCGGTTTTCAATAAAATCGCGAAGAAGAATTATAGCCGCGATGAATGGGTTGAAAAAATATTTAAAGAGGGCAAGCCGACGGAAGAGCGTAAAATCTGGCTTGATTTTTCCAGAAAAAGCCTTACCGATACGGCAAAAATTATATCTGAATCGCTTCGCGAAATCAAACCCGATATAAAAATCGGACTTATGTCGTCAACTCCCGAAATGCACGCCATGGAAGGGCGACGCTGGGACGAGTTGTTGTCCGTTTTTGCGGGCGATACGAATATAAAAATAAACAGAATACATCTTCCCTGTTATAACGAAATGACGGGGAAGGACTACTACTTCGATTTCAATGCGATAAGTATGACGGTCAGGGCGTTTTGTACGGACGATACCGTCGTATTGCCTGAGACGGAAAACGGCTCGGCAAACGTTTACAGAAAAAGCCCTGCGATGATGAGATTTCAGGTCGAATCCTCGATTCCTCTCGTTTTAAGCGGAATGACGTACAGCATTTACGATTTCGTAGGGAACGGTGTGGTCGAAGACCTCGGTTATGCAAAGGAAATAAAAAAACTTACGCCGTATCTGCAAGCAGTGACCGACCTCGAATTAAAATTTTCGTCGTTGTCGGGCGCGGTTGTTCCGATAGACGAAAGGTGTTCGTACAATCTTCCCCTGAGCGGGGGGATTTACGGGCTTTTGTCGAGCGAATTTAAAATCGGCGGATATATGAGCGCGCAAGGGGTCTCGTACCGATACGACACGGAGAAAAAATATGACGGAGAAACCGTTGCCTTGATAGGCGATTCCGTTTATGATTTTACGAACGACGAAATTATTCGCTTATTTTCCCGCAACAGCGTTATAGTCGACGGATACGCCGCTTCGGTTTTGACGGAAAGAGGGATCGGAAAGATTCTGAACATAGAAAAAATCGAGTTTATAAAAGCGGAATCCACGCCTCTTTCGTACGAAGAAGCGGAGGAATGCGTAAAAATATACGGAAAAGGAAGATTCAGGGCTTCCTGCAGAGAGAACGCGGGAGATTATTATAAAATAGAATACGTTGACGAGAAAGCGTTAAAAAAACTGACCTCGACTTACGACTACGAGACGAATTTTTTCGGCAACGGAATAACCGAAGGGAAAAATCTCCTTATAATTCCGTACGATATGCGAAATCGCAGGTACGGGCAGTTTTCGGAATTGCGAAGAAAATTACTGCTTGATTTTATCGAAAAGCATACGAAAAATTACGTTACCACGGAGTTTGCCGGCGTTTCGCCCTATTTGTTCGATCGCGGTAAGGATTATGTTTTAATCGTAACGAACGCGAATCTCGACAACTTTAAGACGTTGAAAATAAAAACGGATATACGTATCCGCGAAATATGCGAAATCACAAAAAAAGGTATTAAAGAAAAACGAAGTTTTAAGGAAAACGGAAACGAAGTCGAAATAAAAACTTCCGTTAAAGGTATGGAGACCGCAACTTTTATAATAAAATCGCGACAGGAAAAAGAATTATGAGGGTAAACGCAAAAAACGACTATAAAAATTTCGGGGCTATGATATGTTGCACGAGCAACGGGGTAATGAAACCCGAAAAGGTAAAAGAATTTATAGACATATTATCGTCTATGGGGTACAACCTGCTCGAACTCGGCATAGAGGATATGTATAAAATCGACGACGAGCCTTATTTCGGATATTTACGCGGGGGGTACTCGAAAGAAGAAATCCACGAAATGGACGAATTTGCCGAAAGTAAAGGCGTCGAACTCGTGCCGTGTATTCAGACGCTGGCGCATTTTAAAAATCTGGTAAAAATACCCGAGTATTCGGATATTGTGGATATAGACGATATTTTGCTCGTGGACGAGCCGAAAACGTATGAACTTATCGATAAGATGCTGAAATTCGCGAGCGAAAATTTTTCGTCCGATAAAATCAATCTCGGTTTTGACGAAGCTCACCACGTAGGACTCGGGAAATATCTCGATAAACACGGCTATAAGGACAGATACGAACTCCTCATAAAACACTTGAATAAAGTTTGCGAAATGGCAGACGGTTACGGACTGAAGCCGCATATATGGAGCGATATGTTTTTCCGCCTTGCCAACAAAGGCGAGTATGCGGGCAGAGGGGTGAGCATACCCGAAAACGTGGCGGCAAAAGTTCCCGAAAATCTCGGGCTTTGTTATTGGGATTATTACAGTGCGGACGAGGGGCTGTACGACGAAATGTTCCGTGCGCACGAATCGTTCGGAAGAGAAATCTGGTTTGCGGGCGGCGCATGGTGCTGGAGCGGTTTTGCGCCTCTTAACAGAATGTCCCTTTTGCACTCCGAGGCGGCTATGAAGCAGGTTATAAATCACGGAATAAAAAACGTGCTTATAACGATGTGGGCGGATAACGGACATGACTGCTCGTGGTTTTCCGTGTTGCCGACCCTTTACGCGGTCAGACAGTATGCTCTCGGAAATTTCGACGAGGATAACATCAAGAGGGGCTTCGGAGAACTTTTCGGCGTTAGTTTTAACGATTTCATGACGCTCGATATTCCGAATAAAAACAGTTCCAATCCTAATCTCGAAAAGCTCGACAATTCGTGTAAGTCAATGCTCTACAACGATTGTTTTTTAGGACTTCGCGATTATCATTTCGAAAGACTCGACCCCGTCCCGTATTCAGAATATGCCGGAACGCTTGACAAAGTCGGGGAAAAAATGGGAAAATATAAATATCTTTTCGACAACCTGGCTGCGCTTTGCAGGGTTCTCGATATAAAGGCGGGAATCGGAATAAAAACCAGAAAAGCCTATAAGAGCGGAGATAAAGAACTTCTCGGGAAGTTGGTCGGAGATTATAAAGAAGCGGCGGCGAGACTTGACGTATTTCGCAATACGTTAAGAAAGGTGTGGATGAGCGAAAACAAACCATACGGTTGGGACATTCAGGAAATAAGGCTCGGCGGACTGAAAGCGAGGCTTTACGACTGCGCTCAGAGGATAGAAGAATATCTGAGCGGCGAAACGAAAGATATTCCCGAACTCGAAGAGACCATGCTTCCTTACGGAAACTGGAACTCGGGCTATAACTTATATCGCGGATTTATTTCCGTAAGCGAATTATGACGATTTATCGTCGGAATATGATAGGAGGACTTAAATGAATATCGATACAGAAGCTGAACACGGCAAAACGGGCAACAAGAAAGAAGTAAACAAAATACAGTTATCAAGAAATATTTTCATGTTTGCGTTTCTGATTTTCCCCGTATTGAATTTCCTCGTGTTCTATCTCTATGTCAATCTGGATTCCTTCCTTATGGCGTTTCAGAGACCGAAATACGACGGTACGGCTAACGCCGTAAGATTCAGTCTGGAAAACTTTCAGACGATTATAAACAACTTTAGCTTGGCGGGCGGAAAAGTAATGCTCGAAGCGTTAAAAAATACGCTGATGTATTATTTTTCGGGAATGCTTATCGGGCTTCCGATATCCGTTCTCATGTGTTACTTTATTTATAAGAAAATCGCATGCTATAAAGCATTCAGAATAATAATTTATCTGCCGAATATTTTATCGGCCACCGCGCTTGCCGTTTTATTCCGTTATGCGGTCGGTACGGGAGGACCGGTTCACGCGATTATAAAAGCGAGCGGGGGAGAGTTCGTATATCCGTTTACGGACGCGTCGAGCGCGAACGGAATGTTGTTGTTTTACGCGCTTTCATTCGGCTTCGGCGGAAGTCTTATAATAATCGGTGGAGCGATGAACAGTCTCGATCCCGAAATGCTCGAAGCGGCGGAGATAGATGGTTGCAACTGGATAAAAGAATTGTATTACATAATAATTCCGTCGGTATGGCCTACGGTCGCGACGATAGTGGTATTAAGCACCGCTTCTTTCCTCGGCGCAACAGGTCCCGTTCTTCTTTTCACGAAAGGGTCTTTCGGTACGATGACGTTGTCTTATTACATATACGCGTTAGTAAGCGGTATAGGCGGAAATCAGGACTTGTTCCTTGCTTCGGCGATAGGATTTTTAATGACCGTCGTGTCTTTCCCGATTGCGCTTACCGTTAAAAAGTTTATATACGGAAAGGAGGATTACTGATGGTTAAACTTAAAGCAACGGTACGGAAGAAACGTTCGCCAAGCGAACAAATCGTTTTCGTCATCGCGTTTGTGTTGTTTGCGATATATGCGGCATATATTTTGTTTTTCTTTGTGTTCGGAACGCTTATCGCGTTGAAAGCCGACATGGACGCGTTTACTATGGACAGAATCAACACGAAATTATTTTCTCTTCCGAAAAATCCGAACTGGCGGAACTTCGTTCTTGCATTCGGCGAACTCGGAATGATAGACAATAAAAGCACGTTTTTGTCCATAACATGGAACTCGATATGGAGAACGACGAGTTACGCGTTTTTATCTATTTCGGCAAGCACGATGGTCTGCTACGTCCTTGTATTTTATCGCACAAAACTTTCGAAAGTGATATACAATATCGGCTTGTTCGTAGCGATATTGCCTCTTTACGGATCTTCGGGTTCTATGTACAGACTCTTGCAGAATATAGGGCTTATTAACAATCCCCTTATTATGATAGTCGATTTCTCTTTGTTCGGCGGATACTTTTTCTACACATACGCATTGTTCAAGACTATGTCATGGAGCTATGCGGAAGCGGCGTTTATCGACGGAGCGGGACATTTTAAGGTGTTTTTCAAAATCATGCTTCCGATGGCGATTCCGAGCCTTGCCGCACTTTTCGTTATGGCGTTCATAGGCGGGTGGAACAGCTATGAATCGACCATACTGTACATGAAAAAATATCCGAACCTGTCTTACGCGGTGTACGCGTACAGTGAAGTGAAAAAATACGACGCGAACGTTCCCGTCTACATTGCGGGAGTGCTTGTATCCCTTTTGCCCGCGCTCATAATTTTCTTTATATTCCAGAATACGATTATGGAAAAAGTTCACTTAGGCGGACTGAAAGGTTAATATTTCCCGTGAAAAAATTGCGGGGTACCCCGCTTTTGCTTTTCAAGCAAAAGCAATCCCATTAAAGGGAATAACGTAAAATTTAGAATTTTCCGACCCGAGAAAACATCGGGCGGTTAAAATAAAAAAAAGGAGGAAATGCAATGAAGAAAAAAATCCTGGCACTTTTGGTCGCTATCGTAACGGTTTTTGCCGTTGTCGGTTGCGGCAACAACAGTAACGGAAACGGAAGCAGTGGAGGCGAGGGAAATAAAACCCTCAAAATCACCGTATCCAAACTCGGTTACGGAACGGAATGGCTCAAAAAGATCGTATCCGCTTACGAGGCAAAGGCGGGCGTGAAAGTCGAAATCGTAGAACCCGTCGGTTCGGCGGGTATCGACGCTATATACGCCGAAATGGAATCGCTCGCAAGCGATACGGATATTTTTATGACGCGTCAACGCCACTTCTTTGAAACTATTTATAAAGGTTCTATAAGCGTAAACGGACAGAAATATCCCTGTCAGTACGCCGACCTTACCGACGTTTACGAAGCGAAAGACGAAAACGGTTCTTCCATACTGGACAGAACGAACCCGATGACGAAGGAGTATTTCAACGTTGACGGCAAATATTACGGACTTTGCTGGGCGGACGGCATATTCGGTATTGTCAGAAACAAAGACGTATGGGATAGTTTCGGGCTTACCGACGAAGACGTTCCTTTAACGACGGATCAACTTCTTGCCGTCTGCGATACCATAAAAAAGAAAGCGGCGGGAACCGATGTCGCTCCGTTTATTTACAGTTATGACGACGAGTACTACACTTCCATCGCTCCGATATGGTTCGGACAGTATGAAGGCGTACAGAGCATGAAGTATTTCGAGAAGGGACTCGACCCTGCGGGACAAAGCACTTATAATGTTTACGCTTACGACGGACAACTCAGAGCGCTCGAATTCGTAAACGAACTCGTTAAAGACTCCAACGGCTATCAGCATAAAGCGTCCAAGGATCTTACGTTCACGGATATGCAGGCTTATTTCGCAATGGGGCAGGCGGTATTCTGTGTAAACGGCGGCTGGCTCGAAGTTGAAAGTTCCACGGCGAGAAAGAAAAACCTTGATTTCATCAAGACGCCCGTAATAAGCGCGCTTTCCGAGAAACTTTCTTACTACAACGAAGCGGATAAGGCGGGCAACGATCAGAAACTTGCAGAACTTATTAAATTTGTAGACGCTCACGCGGCGGAAGGCGATAACGAAGGTCGTCCGTCTTACGCAACCGAAGAAGACGTTCAGATCGTAAGAGAGGCTCGTCATTTCTCTTATTTGTCTAGCGACAGCGATCATATAGCGTCGATACCCGCTTACAGCAAGCATATCGATACGGCGAAAGATTTCCTTAAATTTATGTATTCGGACGCGGGGCTTCAGATATACTACGAAACTACGGGCGGCGCGAAAATGCCTTACGCTACCGTCGGAAGTTACGACGACAGTAAAATCACGAAGAGCAAATTCCGTAATTCGATAGAAGCGGCTATGAACGAGGGGTATCTTCTCGATTACGCTGTCTGCGCAAAAGCGAAACTGTATTCGCTCGGAAAAGTAGACAGATATTACAAAAACGGTACTTCCAGCACTGCGATGAAACTTCTTCTCGAAGGAACCACGCCTGCAGAAATAGTAAACATCAACGCAAAATATTTGCAGACAAACTGGAAGACGATAACCGCATATTGATTAAACGGAATATAGGGAGGTAAATATGAAGAGAAAGATTTCGGCGCTTGTCGCCGCAGTCGTTTTATCCGCGTCGGTTCTCGGCGGATGTTCGAAAGGTCCTGGCGAATCGGTGGATTCGATAAGCACCCCGTCTTCGTCGCAAGCCGAAGTGTGGAGCACTTATAACACAAGAAAAGTTATAAGACAGACGGATAAGAACGACGAATACAAAAAATTTACGGCTTCTTTCACTGTGGATATGTATAAGGGCGAATACGAAGGCGCACAGATTATAGTCACCGCCGACAAAAGAACCGAATACAAAATCGAAAAAGGCGTTTTAAAAACCTCGGACGGCAAGGAATTTCCGTCCGACCAGATCGAACTATATCATCAGAAGTATATAGAGGTTACCAAAAACAACAGCGGAAACAACGATTACGAATCGGGTTCGTTTATTCCCGATATGCTTCTTCCCGTAGATACGGCGATCGAGTATAAAGAAAATTTCGTCGAAGCGGGAAGCAATCAGGGCATCACGGCGGAATTTAACTCCGAAGGGGTTGAAGCCGGCGTTTATACTGGAACGTTTAAATTAACCCTCGGAAACGAGACCAAAGATATTCCCGTTTCGGTAAACGTATGGGATATCGAATACGAAGGCAGAAGAACTTTCCAATCTTCTTTTCTGTTGTACAGAAAAGCGCTTGTGTCCGCGGAATACGATTCTTCCGATGAAGTAGTTGAAAGATACGAGGATTTTCTGTTAAAATACAAGATAAACACCTATGTTATAAAAGACAGAAACGAATGGACGACCGAAGACGTCGTGTCGAGGGCGCAGGAATTATACGCCGACGACAATTACAGTTCGATAATAATCCCCTTCGATTTCCCGCTCGATTACAAAACGTACAGCGGTAAAAATCTTACGACCAACGCTCAGAAGGTCGTTGATTATATTCTCGGGCTTGCCGCGGTTTCGACCGAAACCGATAATTATGTGGATCTTGCCTATTTCTATCCGTCTACTTTCGACGAGGCGGACATAAACGGAACGGGGTCGTACTCGGAAGCGTTTTTAAAAAAAGACGGAGAATACGATAAAACGCTTGCTGCGGCGGCGGCAGCCGTCGATACCGACGAGAGATTTGTCGGCAAATCGGAAGAACTTAAACAGGCGCTCAAAGAGTCGATTTTAAAGATTCCCGCGGTATTTACAAACGTAAAATATGTATCCGACTGGGTCGGCAAGCTGGACGCGACTTTCTGTCCTTATTTCAGTCTGTATAACGATATGGCTACTTTACAGCGTTATCAGGACGCTGCGAAAGCCAATACCAACGGAGATATGTGGACGTACACCTGCGTCGGACCTAAATATCCATACGGAACATTCCATATCGACGATTCGACGCTCGGAATGAGAGCTTCGGGCTGGATGGAAAAGGCTATGGGTATAACGGGGTATCTTTACTACGCCGTCAATATGAGTACGCAATTTACTTTGTCGGAAGAGGTGTACACCGACGTTTATGATAATCCTTTAAGATATGCAACCGTACCCGGCGACGGATATCTTATGTATCCGGGTAAATATTACGGTAGCGAGGATCCGTTCGCTTCGGTCAGACTTGTTTCTTTCAGAGACAGTATGGACGACTACGATATGCTTTCGGTATACGAAAAACTCGTAAACGAGTACGCCGAGAAAAACGGAATCGAAATCGACTTCAACGAACTCGTAAACGACCTTTACGCCGAACTTTTCGACGGGGCGATTTATTATCAGCAGGATTCCCTTCTTTATAAGGCGAGAAAAGAACTTGCGAACAGAATTCTTTCGTTAAAAGCGGGAACTTTGATTAAAAAGAGCGGAACGGAGAAATCGGTTGCGGCAAACACGGCAAAAGTTTCGGACGGAAGCGAACTTACCGTTTCCGGCGGTTCTGCGGTAGCTGTGATTAAAGCGCAGTATAAAGATAAAGGCGAAACCATAGGCGTTAAGACTAAATTGTTCCGCCCGAGCATCTCGTTTGCGACCGACGAACTTAAAACCGCGCTGGGATTCTCTTTCTCGTACACCAATAATGGTGAAAGCGAGTTTGAAATGATTATATCGCTTATCGATGAAGACGGAGTAAGTTACGACGTGTTGACGAACTATTGTCCTGCGGGCGTGACCCGTAAAGTTTCCGTCGAACTTTCCGAGCAGTTCCTTAAGAGTTTGAAAATAGACGCATCCTCTGTTAAGGAAATAAGGATTTCTTTCGACAACGTCGGCTATACGAAGAGCGGTCAGGCAGAACTTGCCGAGGATAAAGCGTTAAGTATAAAAAACGTTTCGGTAAGAGTTAAATAAGGGAGGGGAAAAGATGAACGGTAAAATACGATTGATATTATGTTTTGTTTTCGCTATGATTCTTTCCGTCGGAATATTCGCGTCCTGTACAAATGGCGGCGAGAGCGGAAGCGGCAGTGCCTCCGTTTCCGAACCCGAGAGCGAATCTCAGAGCGAAAGCGTAAAGCGCGAATACGAAGTCGGAGAAAAACTTCTGCTTAACGATTTCGAGACGTTAGACGACCTTTACAACGTAAAGCAGACGAATCAGGCTGCCGACACGAGGGTAAAAATGAACATTTCCGCCGAGCAGAAGAAAAACGGCGAAAACAGTCTGAAATATAGCTATATCGGCGGCGGAAACCCGATAATACTACAGAGACTCGACAGAACGGAGTATACCGATATCGATTTCGGAATCATAGCGAAAACATCTCTCTGGATATACTCGACGGCGGAAAACCCCGTAAACGCAACGCTGCACGTTATAATGACGGGAAATATTGCGTTGCTGTCGTCCGAAGCAGTCGAACTTAACCCCTGCGAATGGACTGAAGTTTCGTTCGATATAGACGCATACACCCGCACCAAAAACAGGGCGAATATCGTCGGCGTTGCGATAGAACTCGGGATAAGAGGAAATCAGGCTGACTACTATATCGACGATTGGACGATCACGGTAGGCAACGCTGCCACCAACAAAGAACTCGCCGCGCCCGTCGTTAACCTTATAGACAAATTACCCGCCGCGGAAGAAGCCGAAAATCTCAAC
>CALGVF010000259.1 GCA_937920115.1 uncultured Clostridia bacterium | reverse complement strand
AGACCTCTCTCGTCTTTTGCTCGCAGGCTTGCAAAAGCCACTTCACCTCGGCGGCGGACGCCCCCTCTCCGTCAGACTTCGTCTGCCACCTCTCCCGTTTCATCGGGAGAGCCCACCCCAAAGGGGAAAGCAAGAAATATTAGTTTTTTGCAATGCGGAAAAATGTATCAAGACTACAATCAGTCATTCTTTTATTATTAAATTATTGCGTAGTTGTTATTAGAAATTTTTATCGACTGAATACAGAAAACATTATTTTGACGTTTGCCGTAAAAATAATGAATTGCGGTGAAAAAAATTCTAAGGAAGAAAAAACGACCCCTCGCACGCGATATATATTGTTATTCCTTTACGCCTCGAAAACGGAAAATTTCAACTCGAAAAAAGTCGGTTTAGCACAAAAAGAAGTCTTTTTACGCTATTGTCAAATATGAAAAAATGGTGTAAGATGGGATGGAAAAAGGTGAGTGGGAGTGTACCCGAATGGGGTTTTCCGAGACTTTTTTCGAGGGGTATACCCCTCCTTTCGTCTTCGACGAAAGGAATACTCTTAAACGGGAAAAAAGAAAAATTCCGCGGAATAAGCGGATAAACAGGAGGTAAAAATGACGAGAACAAGAAAGAATGTGACGCTGATAATTCTCATTATCTGTTTTCTCACATTCGCAGGGGCGGCGTTTATGTCGTCGGGCGTAAGTTCGATATGGGCAGCCGCGGAAACGTACACTTTGTCGTTCAAGTCGAACGAGAGAGAATCTATCACCAAGTCTATGAATGGTTGGTGGTCTCAAAGCGGCAATGCGAACGGCATTACGCAAAGCGACGATATTGTAACCGTAGACTTTTCTTCTGCGGGCGGCACCGTATACTGCAATCAAACCACTGTCACGGGCAAAACCTACGGAATAAAAATTGATTACAAGACTTCCGCTTCGGGAGTAAGTTCGAACGTCCATTTTTATTCCACATACGAAAGGTGGAATGAAATAAAAAAGGATATGCCCGTAAACGATGCATGGCAGACTTATGAGGGAACGTTTGTCGCGACAAGCGATACGGACAGAGTTACCATACAGGCAAGCAACGTAACTCTCGATTTCAGAAACATAATAATTTATGATTTAACTACGCAGACCGTAAAGGCGGGTTCGGCAATCGGAACTCTTCCCGAAGTACCCGCGAAAGAGGGGTATAAAGGTTATTGGACGATAGACGGCGAGAAAATCGACGAAAACACCGTATATAATTATGGCTCGGACAAGGTTGCCGTACCTGCTTACGCGAAAATTTATTCGCTCGGTTTCAAAACCGAAAGAGACTCGATAACTAAATCAATGATTGGTTGGTGGTCTCAAAGCGGCGGGGCAAACGGTATTACGCAGAGTGGCGATTTGATAACCGTTGATTTCTCGACAGCGGGCGGTACCGTGTATTGCGATCAGACAACCATTGCGGGCAAAACCTACGGAATTAAACTCGAATACAAGACTGCGGAAGCGGGCAAGACCTCTACTTTCCACCTTTTCAATACTTACAAAGATTGGAATACTATAAAAGCAGGTATTTCTGCAACCGACGAATGGCAACCGTTCGAGGCAACTTTCGTTGCGTTGACGGACAAAGACAGAGTTACCTTGCAAGTGAACGATAATTCGCTTCTGAACGTTCCTTTGCAATTCAGAAATATAATAATTTCCGAAACTACCGAAAGAGAGATAACGGCGGGAGCCGCTATCGGCGAACTTCCCGAAATTCCTGCGAAAGAGGGATATAACGGCTTTTGGACAATCGACGGCGAAAAGATTACCGCCGACACCGCCTACGATTACGGCGTGGACAAAGTTGCCGTTGTCGTTTACGAGGAAATTAAACGGCAGTATACTTTGACTTTCAGATCGAACGATTACGATTTGGCGAGTACGACAGACTGGTTTTCCGCGTATAATATTCCGACGGCGAACGAGGACGGCGGCGTGACTATGACGAGAGATACTTCCGTTGCGGTGGGAACTCCCGTGAACTATTCTCCGAAAAAAGAATACGAACTCGAAGCGGGTAAAACTTATATCGTCAGGTTTAAGTTAAAATGCGACAACACCTGTATCAATCTCGGAACGGATCCCGCTTTCGACTGGATTTTCAACGGTTGGTACAGCAACGCTACATACGTTGAATACATAAAAGAATTTACCCCGACAAACGGCGGTAGTCAGAGACTTATATTCCAATTTACGGACGGCGGTGGAAATATCTCAGTTAAAGATTTCTATCTTTACGAGCAGTCCGAAACGATCGTAACGGCGGGAGCGGCTGTCGGAACTCTTCCCGAAGTACCCGCGAAAGACGGCTATATAGGTTATTGGACGATTGACGGCGAGAAAATCGACGAAAACACCGTATACGATTACAATACCGACAAAATCGCCGTCGCAGAGTATAAAGCGGACAACAAAATCGAGTCTGTTTCTTTAAGTCTCGACGGAAATATCGGACTTAATATTTATGCGAAAGTCGTTGACGAGTCGAAAGTATACGCGACGGTAGGAAGCGTGAGAAAAGAACTTACCGAGTATACTTTAAGCGGCTCGAACAGACTTTATACCGTAGGCGTGGCGGCTAAAGATTACGCCGACAAAATCAAGTTCGAGATAGGCGATTATACCGCCGAAGTAGGAGTGAAAGACTATATCGAAGTCGCGAAAACGAGGTTTTCCGACAACGTAAGTCTCTTGGCTCTTCTCGAAAGTCTCGAAACTTATTGCGATTCTGCGGAGAAATATTTTGCAAACGAAACGGTCGGTTCCGTGACCGCGACGGACAGAGGATATACGGGCTTCGCTCCCGAGATTACGGGAACGCTCCCGAGCGGCGTGACGGTAAGAGGTATAACCCTCGAACTCGCTTCCATGACCTCTATCCGCATTTACCTCGGCGGAAATTTAAGCGGCGTTTCCTGTACCTTAAACGGCGAATCGACGACGGTTAAAACGACGAACTCCGCGGACGGTACGGCAAACTATTATCTTGAAAAATCGAATATAGCGGCGAAAGACCTCGACGAGACTTGCGAGTTCGGCATAGGCGATTGCAAAATCAACGTTTCGGCTATCGCTTACGTGAATATGGCTATGGGCAAGCAGACGGACGACTTCGACAATCTCCTCAAAGCGTTGTACAACTACAACGTTGCCGCCAACGCGTATTTTCCCGACGAGTACGACTTGTCCGAAGCAACGGATATGGCGGACACCCTCGTATACGCGAAAAGCCTTGAAAACGGAGTGAACGGAACGTTCGACAACGCCGCGAAAGAGCATTACACGGTAACGAACCAAAACGTAAGTCTCACGCACGGCGTAAACGTATCGTCGGGGCAGAGACAGGTTACTTCGCTTAAAAATTTAAACGGCGGGACTTACGTTTCAAACACTATGGACGTGTTCGTACTGACGACTTCCAACTCCGAAATATACGCAAAAGACTGTTCGGACATCATATCTGAGACTTGGCGGAGCGGCGAGCCGAAGACCGCGAAAGCGTGCGCCCCGTACGTTAATACCACGAGACTCGGCTATTATTACTACGAAGTAAACGTTCGCAATTTGAACTTCGGCGACAATCTGTACCTCGATAAAACTTACCACGTTTATTCGGACAGAATGTATCAGGTATACAGACTTATAAACAGCAATTCGTCTGCGGTAAGTACTGTCGAACAGGTTACTTTTCAGACAATGATTCCTAAGTCGTCGGTCGCGAAATTCGAGATAAGAAACGGCGATACGATAACGACTTCCTATTCTTCCAACGCTCTCGGCAGTACCGAATTCCGCTACGCGGCGTTCGATATAGAGGGCGTAGGCGTACTTGCGTTTATAAATACCTCGACCGATTGTTCTTTTTGGCTGATGCAGGATAACGACAATTATTATTTCCGTCAGGTCAAAAGCGTGGGAACGCTCGAAGCGGGCGGCGAAGTGTCTTTCGGAACGAGAGTATATACCGATACGACCCACGACTTTTCGGATATGAGGGCGGCGGACGAAATCGAGCATAACCCCCTCACAGCCGACGATATAACCGTTACGGGAGATTCGACTTCTTCGGACGGAACGGGTTTCGTCGGTTACGACAATTTAAGGGGTTACTACGTTATAAATATCGCGGGTACGGGCTTTACCGACGCATATAGCAATCCCGATAAAAAGTATATCGACAACATAAAAGTGGTTGCGAAAGACGACAGAGACGCATTTTTCACGGTACATTCGACCAATCCGCTCGAAGGGGCGGCGATAACCGATAAAAAGGGTCTTTTAATTCCTATGGGGCTCGAAGTAATGAAGAATTTTGACCACGAAAAGGAAGAGCCGATTTACGACCCCGCGGACAAAATGTACGGCGATACTTTATTTCCCGTGAAACTCGCGAAGGACAAAACGCTTGAATTTTCGCTCGTCAACGTATATCAGAATTGGGGCAAATATCCCCTTAAACAGATTTCGTCGATTTCTTACTACGTGTCTTATTACCACATGTCCACGGGCGTTACCGAGACAAACTGTCTCGCCCCATACTATTCGACATATCTCAACAAGGATGATTTGGGTTCGTGGATACTTCCCGATTTCAGAGGAATGAGCAACGACGGGCAGACGAGCGAGGGTTCTGACGGAAACGCGAAGTACGACGATATACAGAATAACTCGGTAGGGTCTCTGAACGGAGTGTCGAACGGCAGTTCGCTTTCGTCGAGCGAAGCCGACCTCGGAATTTATCAGGGTTCGGATATTCGTTCCTCGGGGCTTACCTACGCGGATATGAATTATTCGTATACTTCCAAAAACGGCAGTTACGACGTGGTTTACAGACACGTCGAAATGCCTCAGACGGACGAGTCGAGAACCTATTATACGGTCGAGATTTCGTTTAAACAGTCTACGAGTCTGAAATATTCCGATTTCAGTATTTTCAGTTTCGACGCGAGAATAAACGGCGATTACTATAATAACGCCGCGTATATCGACGAAAACGGAAACAAGCAGGTCGTTACGATAAAAAACAAAGAACTTCAATCGACCTCTTCGATTATCAACAAATGGAGTTCTACGCTTTACAAGTTGAATAAAGGTTCGAGTTATTTCACCTACTACAATATGGTGAGAGACGGTATTCACGAAAGCGGTAATTTCGCTTTAATAGTTAAAGACTACGCGATTACCGTAAACGGACAGGCGAGCGATTTAGGACTTGCTTTCTATAACGACAGAATAAAGAGAAGTTCGGAGTATTCCAACAGAGGTTCGCTTACGATTGCCGAAAATACGACTTTCGCCGCAGGAGATAAAATAACGGTCAACGTAATACTTCTTCCCTACGGAAAAGGCAGTGGCGAAAGCGATATTTCGAGCGTAGAGAAAGTTTACAAAGATTCCGCTACCGACGCTTTAAAGGTTACGGCGACAAAGGGAGCGGTAGTCGAGGACGATTTTATCGCCACCGTAAGAGCGGCTTCCTACGGCGTTGCGGAATTTACTCTTTCGGGCGGAGCGATTAAGGACAGCGAAGTCAATTACGCGATAAGAGTAAAAGGACTCAGAAAACTCGGGAAACTCAAAGTCGAGAAGAAGAACGCGAGCGGCGAGTGGGAAAGCGTAGAACTTGCAAGTTCGGATGGTTTCGACGGGTATTCGGTAATATACGAAAAAGACGGAACGCTCGAATATTCGTTTATAGTTACAAAGACGGAATCGGACGTAACGTACAGAGTATCGGTTGAATAAGGAGAAAATATATGAAGAAATTATATGAAAAAGCGGAAATTTTAGTAATCGAGTATGACGAAGAGGATATATTGACGGCAAGTCCGGGGAGTAACGAAAACGAACTTCCGCTGATACCTTTCGGCGACTTTCAACCTTAATTTTACTGTCAGAACGTAGACTGTAATTCCGCTTGCTTCCTCCTTCGGTGAAATTTTTGACTATGATGTGCTTTTGCCGTCACCTTCGGGGAAGGTGGCTCGGCGAGTGGAAAACGAGCCGAGACGGAAGGGGACAATAAATCACTACTTCGTTTTACTTTGCGTTTTTATCCCCTATCGTCAAAATTTCGCTTACGCTTCATTTTGCCACTTCCCCCGAAGGAGGAAGCAAGTATAAAAAAGACTGCAATTTTTATGTTAGCAGTCTTTTTTTCGGCAAACGGGCTTTTTTGTTGCGAAAATTCAAGTCCGAAAGCCGATTTTCTCAGCAATTATTGCAGATTTTGGCTGCTTTATACCCTCTTTTTCTCGCTTTTTATGAGAAAATAAAAGTCGGTTTAGCACAAAAAGAAGTCTTTTTAAGATATTGAAAGTCGTGAAAAAATGGTGTAAAATAGGTTAGCAAAAGCGTGTAGAACTAAATCTACGAACTTTTCGCGAGGGGTACCCCTCCTTTCGTCTGCGACGAAAGGGGGAGCCGATAGAAACCCCAACCGAACCCGCCTATAAACCGTTTTTTTTGCCCCTTGCGGCAAATCTTTGCTTGAAGTACGGCAAGTACGTCTTCGCAAACATTTACCACAACGACCTAAAAAATACGGCTTATAGGTTGCCCCATATATATTAAACGGAGGATACCGCAAATTTTCAAGCGTGACTCACGCTTAGTTTGTTGTTTCTATCGTTTAACTTGCAGAACTGCATTAACCTAAACGTGAGACACGCTTGAAAATCGAGTTCGGTTGAGATTTCTATCGGCTAACGGGGCAATACTAATAAGGAAACATATCCGAAAGACAATTTCGGAATATATAGGAGGATAAAGATGAAAAAGAAACTCAAATTACTCACAATTTTTGCCTGTGTGTTTGCGTTTTGTATGACGGCGTTTATCGCGGTCAACGTAAACTCGGCAAAAGCAGACGGCGAAAGTTATACCTTGTCGTTTAGATTGAACGAAAGGGAATCTATAACCAAGTCGATGAACGGCTGGTGGAGCAACGTGTCGGGAGGCGGAGCAAAAGGCATTACGCAGAGCGGCGATATAATAACCGTCGATTTCTCGGCGGCGAACGGTACCGTGTATTGCAATCAGACTACCGTCACGGGCAAAACCTACGGGATTAAATTCGATTATAAGACTTCCGTTTCGGGAGTAAGCTCGCACGTCCATTTTTGGTCTACATACGAGCAATGGAACAAAATAAAAACGGATATGCCCGTAAACGATACGTGGCAGACTTATGAGGGAACGTTTGTTGCAACGAGCGATACCGACAGAGTAACCATACAGGCAAGTAACGTAACTCTCGATTTCAGAAATATAGTAATTTACGATTTGGCTACGCAGACCGTGACGGCAGGAGCGGCTATCGGCGAACTTCCCGCTATCCCCGAAAAAGAGGGTTATATCAACGGTCGTTGGGAAATAGACGGTAAAAAAATAACCGCCGACGCTTCTTACGATTACGAAAGCGATAAAACCGCCGTTCTCGTTTACGACAGATTGTATAAACTCGAATACAGGGAAAATTATAAAATCGTCGGCGACGGAAACTGGATACACAATCAGCCCGAAATGGCCGAAGACGGGGCGTACCTTATGACAAGAGACCCCGAACTTAAAGCCGGTGACCAAGTTAATTACGCAACGGACTGCAAGTTTAAAACGGAAGCAGGCAAGACGTACGTCCTGAATCTCAGCGTCAAGTGCGACAACACGTATATCAATCTCGGATTTGAGACGGATGACGGTACGGAAGAAGCAAAATATAAATATTTCTATACAAACTGGACAAACAACGCGAATTACGTCGATTATACGATAGTATGTAAACCTGACGTAAGCGGCGAATCGAGAATAATATTCACATACACCGCAGAAGGCGGGGAAATTTACGTTAAGAATATTTCTCTCTATGAGGACTTCGGCTCGAAGACCCTTTTAAACGGCGCGGCTGTCGGCGAACTTCCCGCTCTTGCGAATATTCCCGTAAAACACGGCTTCGAGTATTGTTGGACGATCGACGGAGCGAAAATCACCGCGGAAACCGTATTTAACTACGGCGTTGACAAAGTTGCCGTTCCGAGCGTACTTGCGATAGCAGGCGACCATACCATGACGAAAGTCGATGCGGTCGATTCTACTTGCACCGAAGACGGAGTTAAGGAATACTACGTTTGCGCTTGCGGTAAAAACTTTACGGACGAAAACGGATATAACGAAATAGAAGACCTCGACGCATGGAAAGTAGCGGACGGCAAAATCGCGGCGAAAGGTCATACGGCGACAAAAGTCGCGGGAAAAGCGGCGACTTGTAAAGAAGTCGGAGTTAAAGACCATTACAACTGTTCGGTATGCGGCAAAAACTTTGAAGAAGAGACCTGCGAAACCGAGATAACCGACTTAGAAGCGTGGAAGAACGGCGACGGCAAATTAGACCTTGCCGCTCATACCGCGGTTAAGGTTGACAGCGTAGCGGCTACTTGTACGGCGAACGGCGTTAAAGCATACTATCATTGCTCGGTATGCGAGAAGAACTTTGAAGAAGAGACTTGCGAAACCGAAATAACCGACTTGGAAGCGTGGAAGAACGGCAACGGAAAATCAGACCTTGTCGCTCATACCGCAACCAAGGTTGACAGCGTAGCGGCGACTTGTACGGCGAACGGCGTTAAAGCATACTATCATTGCTCGGTATGCGAGAAGA
>CALGVF010000258.1 GCA_937920115.1 uncultured Clostridia bacterium | reverse complement strand
GAAGTATTAGTCAAAAATACGCCGTTAGACCATGGTTCGTATTATTCTTGTCTGGCATCAATGGCAATCGAATCTTACGAGTTTTTCTTTCGGCGAAAAATGCAACTCGTAATGAAATTCAAGCCCTGTTTTAGCGGATAAAAGATTTAATTCGTCGTTTTCAAATTTAGTCAGATGAGTATCTTCCACGCGAGTTGTATAATCGCTCGCATACCGAATAGAAAACCCGTTGTTCCAATCAAATTTAATTAAATTTTCCATTTTATTTCTTTTCCCAAGAATACTCTACCGCTGTTTGACTTAATAACTCGGCGGCTTTTGACTTATCGGATAAATCTGTTGACAGTATTCCGTTTACATACCATTTTTCCGGGTCTTTAAATTCAACAGACGAAAGCGTATAACAAACGTCAAAGGCTCTTGCTCCGATGTATTTTAAATTTGCTCCCAATACAACGTTTTCAAGTTTGGAACATACTCTAAACGCATTGTTGCCGACATACTCAACGCTTTCGGGAATTACTAATTGCGTCAGTTCTGAACAGCCTGCAAACGACATATCGGCGATTCCTTTTGTTCCGTTCATAATTTCCGCTGTTTTCATTGTTTGATTTACAATGCCGACTATCCATTCGTCCACGTAATATATACCTTTTATTTGTTTCATAAGATTGTAGCAAAATTCAAATGCGTTGAACCCTATACTTGTTACATTTTTAGGTATATTTAAGTTTTTTAGGCTTCTGCAACCATGAAACGCGTCTGCCTCTATTGTTGTGATGCTATCAGGCAGTAATATATCCGTTAATGCTTCGCAGTTAAAAAATGTGTTCTCCTTTATACATGTTACTCCATTAGGTATCGTAATGCTTGTAAGTTTATAGCAACTGTTAAATGCGCTTGCTCCTATATTTGTTATGCTATCGGGAATGGAAACAGCCTGCAAGTACATATATCCCAAAAATTGATCGTGTATTATTTCTGTCGTTCCGTCGGGAATGACGTACGTTACTGTATGATTCGCAACCTCGTATTTAAACATTGTTCCGTCAACGTAAACGCTGTTTGCCGCAAAACTTATCTCGATAAAATTTTCGGGTATATTGTTTATGCTGTCGCCGAAAAGATAGTATAACTGTTTATCGTATACGCCCGAAATTACGAGACTTCTGAGAGAAGTACAACCTTGGAATAATTTAGCGTCGTAGTTTTCAAAAGTGCCGTCGAAAGTTACCGAGGTGATTTTGGTATTGCTTCTGAATATTCCGTCCGCAAGTTTCGTTACCGCCACGCCGTTTATGTTTGCAGGAATAATCACGTCGGTTACGCCGCCTTTAAATTTCGTCAAGGTTATTTCGCCGTTTTCTTCGATGTACTCGAACGTGTCGGTTACGCCCTGCCATCTTGCCGAAAGAGTAATATCTCCCGTCAGCGGCGTTCCGCTTTCAAATTTATTCTCGCCCAAGAACCAACCGACAAGGGCGTAGTTTTCTCTCGTACTCGTCGGAAGAGTGTAGTTTTCTCCGTAGTTTATGGTCATAGGGGCTACGACGCTGCCGCCGTTCGTTTCAAACGTAATCGTGCTTTTCGCTATTACCCACTCGGCGGTTAAAGTCGCTCCGCTCGTCTTTTGCCATTTGCCCGATTGCTCGTAAGCGGTTTCGCCCTCTTTCCAACCGAGAAATACGTAATTTTCTTTTGTCGGTTCGGGCAGAGTATAGTCGCCGTCATACGTTACGGTCATATCCGCTATTTCGTTTCCGCCGTCAGAATTAAATTTTAAAGTATACTCGTTGGCTATCCATTTCGCCTTTAACGTTACGTTTTCGGTAACGGTATAAGCGAGGAAATTCCACTCGGTAGTCTTAACGAACCAACCGCCGAAAGTATATCCCGTTTTAGTCGGTTCGTCGGGTTCGTTCGCCTTCTTGCCGTCCGTAACTTCCTGACTTTCTACTGCGCTGCCGCCGTCCGAATCGAACGTGATAATATGTTTTTCTTTCAATGCAAGTCTGCCGTTTACGAGGTCGTCGAGCCATTGTTCTTCCGTACCCTCGTAGCCGTACTTTTCCTTATATATTTCGTAAGCCGATTTTCCGTTTTCTCCGTTTTTGCCGTCCGAACCTTTTTCGCCTGTATCTCCCTTATCTCCCTGAGCCTTAACGTTCGTGTCCACGCCGTCGATAAACCAATTACCGTTCTCGCCTATTTTGATTTCGGGCGTTTTTCCGTCGGCTCCGTCTTTTCCGTCCTTACCGTCTTTACCGTCTACGCCGTTCGAGCCGTTTATTCCGTCGGAACCTTTTTCGCCTTGCTCTCCTTTCTCTCCTTTTTCACCCGACTCTCCCTTTTCGCCTTGTTCGCCCGAGTCTCCTTTGTCTCCCTTATCACCCTTGTCGCCTTTTTCGCCTTTCTCTCCTTGTTCTCCCTGTTCGCCGTTGGCTTTATAATCGGTTTTCGTTCCGTTTATATACCAATAGCCGTCCGAACCTATTTCAATGGTCGGGGTTGTCGATTGCCCGCCATTTTTACAGGCGGTAAGTCCGATTGTTATGCAAAAGCACGTTAAAATCGATAAAACAATCAAAAGTAGTTTCTTCATTTCGCAATTCCTCCGAAAAATTTTATAAAAAAATGCGTCACTTCAAACGAAATGACGCATTGTAGTCAATGCACCGTTTCGCTTGCCGCGACGCAAACATATAAAACCAAGTCAAAATGAATATTATATTGATAACGCGAAAAGGATACACCTCTACCGAGAATGTGTATCATTTTGATTGGTCTCAAATATTTAGTTTACGTCGCAATCACATTTTATCATATTTGAAAAACTTTTGCAAATATTTGTATGAAAAAATTACGGAGCGGGGCTTATTATAAAATTTTGCACGCCTATAAAGGGGGAAATTATAGTTTTCTGCCGTGATTAAAAGTTTTTCACGGTTATTCGCTTGACTTTTTGTCGCCTTATACTCTATTATTAAAAGGATAAAAGTATAGAAAAGTTATAAAAGTATCACGTGCAAAACGGAAGAGAAGACAAAAATTAAAACAATTTATGGTAGATTTTAAAAGCGATTTAATCGCGGCGTTGTTCCTTATATCCGCCCTCGGCGCCTTTCTGATAGGATTTAAACTTCTTTCGGAAAACTTGCAGAAGGTTGCGAATAAGGGACTGAGAAAGTTGTTCGACAAAACGTCGAAAAGCAAAATCGCAGGGGTCGGCATAGGCGTAGGGGCAACCGTGCTTATGCAGAGTTCGGGCGCGACGACCGTTATGGTCATCGGTTTCGTAAACGCCGGTATGATGAGTCTGTATCAGGCGACAGCCGTAATTATGGGCGCGAATATCGGTACGACTATCACCACTATTTTATTAGCGCTCGGTATGTCGAGTATGGGCGTTTATTTTATGGTCGTGACTTTCGTCGGCATATTTATGTCGATGCTTATGAAAAACGGCAAGGCAAAAAACTGGTTTTTGACAATCGCCGGTTTCGGTCTCGTCTTTTTCGGTCTTACGGTAATTTCAGATTGCAGCCATCATTTCAAAAACAACGAAATAATAAAGACTATATTAGGCACTGCGATTAAACCCTCGTTTATAGAACCTATCGTTCTTATGTTAATCGGTGCGGTGATAACCGCGATAATGCAGTCGAGTACAGCGGTCAACGCCGTGCTTTTGTCGATGGTTCAGGCGGGAATAGGTATCGGCAGCGGCGGCAACGCTATATTATATATAGTTTTAGGAACGAATATCGGAACGTGCGTAACCGCCCTCATAAGTTCGGCGGGAGCGACCACGAACGCGAAACGAGCCGCCCTTATCCATTTTCTTTTTAACTTTTGCGGTTCGGTATTATTCCTTATCGTACTTATGATATGGCGAGGTTTTATGTCGGAATTCTGGCAGAAAATCATTCCGACTCCCGAAATGCAACTTGCCCTCTTCCACTTGGCGTTCAACTCGATTTGCACGCTGATTTTCCTGCCTCTTACAAGCGTGATTGTGAAAGTGACGGAACTTTTAATCAAAGAAAAACACGTCGAAGAGGAAATACGTATCACCTATATGGACGAACGTATGTTGTCCACTCCCACGGTAGCGATAGCCCAACTTCAAAAAGAGACGGTCGCAATGGGAGACAGGTGTATGAACAATCTCAACGCGGCGTTCGAGGCGTTTATAGACAGAGATTCCTCGCAGGGCGAAGCGATACACGCCGAAAACGAGGAAATAGCGATTATATCGAGGCAGATTACCGACTATTTAATAAAGGTTTCGGGGGCGGACGTATCCGTCCACGACGACCAAAGAATATCCATATTATATCACGCCCTCGCCGACCTTCTGCGTATTTCGGAAATTTCGGACAACATAGTGAAATACACCCGCACGACGGTGGAAAAGGAACTTGTTTTTTCGGACAACGTTATATCGGAAATAGAGACTATGTACGGCAAACTCTGCGATATGTATAAGATGGCGATAGCGATATTCGAGACGAAAAACAAGGACGGTTTTGCGGAACTCGAAAAGATGGAAAGCAGCGTCGACGCGATGCGGAAAAAGTTGATTGACGAACATATAGCGAGACTTAACGCAGGTAATTGCTCGCCGAAGAACAGTGCTGTTTTCATAAATTTAGTATCGAATTTAGAGAGGGTAGGCGACCATATAACGTTTGTCGCTCACACCATAGAAGAACTCAACTGAAAGAAGTTTAACCGAATAAAGTTTAAAGGAAAGGAACCGCTTGTTGCGGTTCTTTTTTCTTGCTTTCCCCTGTGGGGAAAGTGTCGGCATAGCCGACGATAGAGGTCAATAACGCATAAAACAGAAGCACTTGCAAAGCAATCAGAAAACAAGACCTCTCTCGTCTTTTGCTCGCTTCGTTCGCAAAATCCACTCTCCCCAAAGGGGAAAGCGAGGGACGTATTTTACAATTTGCCGCAGGGCAAATATAACTGCCGCAGGCAATATAACTCTCGTTTTTCGGGACGCCGAGGGCGTCGTCCCCTACGCCGCAGGCAATATAACTTCCGTTTTTTCGGGACGCCTTGTTCTTAAAAATGCGAGCATTTTTAAGAGTTCTGAGGGGCGCCGTCCCCTACGCCGCACGACAAGTATAACTGCGACGGCAATATAACTTCCGTTTTTTCGGGACGCCGCCTTAAAGTCGTCGTCCCCTACGCCGCAGGCAATATAACTTTGCGGAGCAAAATATCACTGCCACAGGCAATAACACTTTGCAACGCAAAATATAACTGCCGACAGGCACTATCATTCCGTATAAAACGGGGCTTTAAGGTTCACAATAACTTTAAACCGTCAGCCGCCGATACCTGCGGCAAAAAAAGGAGGACAGTTATTATGAGTAAAAAGAAAAAGCACCCCGTCAAAAAAATGACCGAGACCGATTACGAAAATTACATTATGTCGCTTAAAGACGAAAAGCCTGTAAAGGCGGTAGTCCCGAAAGAAGAGGACTGACTTTTACTGCGAAAAACGTCGAAAAGGAAAATTAAAAAACAATCGGCATAGGCGAATATTCCCCTCGCGTAAAAATCGTTTGCTAAACTCGTGAAAAAGTGGTATAATACCGAAGAATGAAAAATTCAGAGGTATAGATGGTAAAAATTATCGAAGCGACTACGAGAAAACAAATGGCGCAGTTCGCAAAATTCCCTATAAAACTCTACGAAAATTGCGATTTCTACGTCCCTTGTTTCGTGTCGGACGAGAAAAATATTAAAAACCCCAAGAAAAATTACGCCGCCGAAGGCTGCGAGGTGAAATGTTTTCTCGCTTATAAAAACGGCGAACTCGTCGGGAGAGTCGCGGGGATAATCGTCGAAGAGAGCAATAAAAAATTCAACGAGAAGAAAATAAGGTTTTCGAGATTCGATTTTATCGACGACGAAGAAGTCTGTTCGGCACTTCTGAAAGCCGTGGAAGATTTCGGCAGGGAAAGAGGAATGGAATTTCTCCACGGTCCGTGGGGTTTCAACGATACCGACCGCGAGGGAATGCTTACAGTCGGCTTCGACAGTCCGTCCACTTACGCGACGAACTACAACTACGACTACTATCCCGAGTTTATGACCAATCTCGGCTACGAAAAGGAAAGCGAATGGGTAGAATACAGGTTCACCCCGTCCACCTTAGACCCGAGAGTGTATAAAGCGGCTGAATTTGTCAAGAGAAAGTACGGGTTCGTCGAACTCACGGAGAAGTATCCCTTAAAGAAAATAATCAGAGATTACGGCGATAAATTCTTCGATTGTTACAACGAATCTTACAAGGAACTCGACTGTTACGTCGAACTGAAAGGCGACGTCAAGAAGAACGTTATAAAGCAGTTCGCAACCGTGATAAACCGCAAATATTTTTCCTGTCTTTTAGACCCGAAAACGGACAAAATCGCGGCGTTCGGCGTTGCGATACCGGCAATCGGCAGGGCAATTAAGAGGCATAAAGGCATACTTTTGAAAAGTCTGTTTTCGCTGATGAGAGAAATTTCCAAGCCGACGGGACTCGAACTCACGCTTATAGGAGTCGCACCCGAGTATCGGAATACGGGTATAAACTCTATGATAATCACGAAAATTCATAAAAACCTTATGAAAAATCACATATCGGACGTCGTATGCAACCCGATGCTTGTTGACAACGCGGGTATACTCGCTCAATGGAAATGGGTGTCGCACGAAGAAATCAAACGCCGTCAGACCTATATCAAACCCATCGTATAAGCGATATAAATTTTTCTCCCCTCTTATGCAGGGGAGATTTTTTGTAAATAAAACAAAATTCGCAAATTTCTTTGGTGCTAACTAATCTTTTGTTACTCTCTCTGAATGGCGAAGCCTTCTAACAACTCTTGCTTTCCCCTTGGGGAAAGTGGCTTGACGGAATGAAATGGAAGTCAAGACGATAGAGGTTAAGAACGAGACTTATAAGTATGCTCGCAATGATTTTAAGACATGACCTCTCTCGTCTTTTTCTTGCTTCGCAAGCAAAAGACACTCTCCCCAAAGACCAGCTATGAAAAGTCAAGCAAAAAAATGATGTAAAAA
>CALGVF010000257.1 GCA_937920115.1 uncultured Clostridia bacterium | reverse complement strand
GCTTGACTTCCATTTCATTCCGTCAACCCACTTCCCCCGAAGGAGGAAGCGAGACGGCGACATTTTTCTTAGCAAGGTTTGAGCAAGGCGTCGCTAAATAGGTCTTTTTTTGAAATTATTTCGGATATTTCGGATAAGTGATTGACAAACCGAATATGTTTTAGTATACTATAAATATAATAATATACTATGTAGTCGTATGCCGCCTTGAAAAACGCAGAAAACGCGTTATTTTTGAAGCGATACGCATAAAATAGTGTTAAAGTAGTCAGGGAGGATACAGGATGAACGCCGACGAAAGAGTTGAAACGTACGATTTCGGCTTAAATCAGGCAAAACACGGACTTGTTCTTGCGAAAGGCGAGAGAGTTATCGATTGTTTCGATTACGACACTTACCGCATAAGAGATAAGGTGAATAGTCGCGTAACGGTCGAAAACAGTATTTTGCTTACGAACAAAAGACTTGTGCAAATGAGGTTCTCGGACAGCAAGAGGAGAACGGAAAAGAGGAATACCGAAATACCCGTAGACAGAATCGAGTGCGTTAATTCGTACTACAAGTACGCGAGGTATCTTAATTGGTGGCTTCTCATTATTTTCGGAATACTTGCCGTAGCGTTCCTTACGTTCGGAATATTAACGGCGGCTATCCCGTCGTTCCCGAAAGTGTTGCCCGATTCGTGGGATATGATAATAGCCTTTTCGGTCGGCGGCATACTCGCGATAACTACGATTTTGCTTATCGTGCTTCCCAAACGTTACATAGCGTTCGGAGTTACGGTGTACACGAAAGACGACCCCGAAACGCCGTTCAGAATATTCAATCTTTCGACGAGCGCGGGTCATATAACTCAGATAGCGAGCAAGAACGAAGACTGTTTTACCGCAGATATAACGGAAGCGAAGAGAATGGCGTTCGACCTTGCGAACGAAGTCACGCAGGCGAAAATCGAAAACGAAATGGAGGACGAAAAAAATGGAAGCGAACTTGGCTAAGGACGAAACTCTCATAAGAGAATACGACTACGCCGTAGTCAAATCTAAAAACAATCAGGTTTTACATAGCGTTATAGTCACGGACAAAAGGATAATCGCGCAGGAGCAAGGGCCGAGGTCGTTTGTGAGAAACGAAATGCCCATCGACCATGCGGACTACATAACGACTCATTTCGACAGTTACAAACACGGAATTAAACTTGCGATAATGCTTATAATACTCGGCGGGCTTTTGGCAATCGGCGGGTTTGTATGGAGTCAGTTCACGGAAGCGAAGTGGTATTTGATATTGTCGGGCGTATCGATAGTCGTGCTTATCAGCGGAATAGTAGTTTTAATCGTATCGCTTCTGACGAAAGGTGCGGCGGCGGAACTTGAAATCAGGTCGAGAACGCCGATATATGAAATGCTGACGGTAAGCGCGAGCGGACTTAAACCGCAGACGAAAATCGATAAAATCAAGATAAAAGTTGACAGAGACGTAGCGGAGCAGTTATTGAACGAAATCGGCGCTATCGTAATCGAGAACAAAAAGAGCAAATAATAATATATATAATAATGAATAAAGGCTGTCGCAAGCGTTTCGGCGTTTGCGGCAGGCTTTTTTATATGATATAGAAAATGATTGAATAATCGACTTATAGAAGGGGTTTTGGTTGTTATTCCTACGTAATATGACGAATTGCGTATCGTTCAGACCTCTCTCGTCTTTTGCTTGCTTCGCTCGCAAAATCCACTCTCCCCAAAGGGGAAAGCAAGAGTAATTAGTTTTTTTGCAACTTTTGTTTTATAAAAACAGATTAGAAGTGAATTTGTTGTTTTAAGCATAATGCAGAATAAGCCGAGAATTATTGTAAAGCGTAAAATATTCCGTGGCAGGCGAAGCCTACTAACTGTTCTTGCTTTCCCCTTTGGGGAAAGTGGATTGACGGAATGAAATGGAAGTCAAGACGATAGAGGTCAAAAATAAAACGATTGAAACAATTAAAACACCGTAAAAGATAAAAGACGATAGAGGTCAAAAACAATATATGTTTTCAATCTTTATCAATTATAATTTTATTGTAAATATCTTCGCATACTTCTGAAAATCTTTCGTTTATATCCGCGTTTGAGTATCTTAAAACCCGAACTCCACAGGCGTTTAAAAATTCAGTGCGTACTTCGTCTTTATTTGCCCCTTTTTCCATGTAGTGTTGCGAGCCGTCAATTTCTATCGCGATATTCTTTTCCGAACAATAAAAATCTACGATATAGTTTCCTATTACGTGTTGCCGTCTGAATCTGACGGGCAATTCTTTCAAGAACATATACCATAGTTTTCGTTCTTGCTCGGTCATATTTTTTCTTAACGACTGAGCGTTCGGCGTTAATCGTGAATTGTTATTGTATTTCGGTTTCATAAACGATTTAATTCTACTATTATGCCGAAAAATTTTCAACTGTTTTTGATACGTTTGACTAAGTTGAGGATTTTTTATTGTATTTTTCGTTTCAGACCTCTCTCGTCTTTTGCTCACTTCGCTTGTAAAAGCCGCTTCGCCTCGGTGGCGGGCGACCTCTCTCGTCGCTTCGCGACACTCTCCCCAAAGACCAGCTATGAAAAGTCAAGCAAAAAAATGATGTAAAAA